>NZ_CAXSTD010000016.1:0-88802 GCF_964240315.1 Blautia sp. Marseille-P2398 | reverse complement strand
AAAAAGAGAAGTGAAAAAAGTAGTGGAGTCAGTATCCTATTTTCATTATAGGCTGAGATAAGCTTTCATGATTCGTTGACAACTGAATAAAGCAGACAGATACGTTTGTGAGATAGCGAGCCACGGGGACTGTACGCCACGACCTTTCCAAAAGAAAGCGAGCGACTCACGCAGTGATCCGAGAGCGACTGTTGGAAAAGTCGTTTTGCCATGACCTATCCTCACAGAATAATGATACGTCCGCATGGTGCGGTTCTGCCCACAAGAATGGGAATAGTTGAGATACTAATGGAGCTTTCCAAAGCCGTCTGTCTGCTTATGTAACTTATAAATAGACACACAGTAAAGGGGGTGTTACATTATGTTAAATACTGATGTGTTAAATGATGTGATGTTCCAGCGAGGTAAGGTGTTGGAATATGAATAAAACGAAGATAAGAGCAACGGAACAGCCGATTGCTGTTGATATAGAGGGACTGTCTGCTAGGTTATCTTGTGGTCGTGCTACTGCAAGAAAGATTGGCGAGCAGGCAGGAGCAAAAATTGTGATAGGTCGCAGGGTTCTTTATTCCATAGAAAAAGTCAAGAAATACTTGTTATATTTGGAAGAATAGAGCGATTTTCTATTTATGTTCTCTGGCGTGTGTAGTATAATAAGAAAGGACAAAGCACGCTGTGAGAACAAGAAAAGAGGCTTTTTCAGAAAGGAATGGTTCTCATGGCAATTAGTAGAAAAGACCCAAAAGGAAGAAAATTAAGAGAGGGCGAAAACTGGCGTAATGATGGAAGATACAGTTATCGTTATACAGATGTAAGAACAGGCAAGAGATTGACAGTCTATGCACAAGATTTACCAGAGCTTCGAGAAAAAGAGAAGCAGATTGCAAAAGATATGGAAGATAATATATTGACAGACGGAGCAATCAAAAAAATGACGCTTAACACGTTGTTTGAGCGTTATATGGCAACTCGTGAGCTGGCTGATACTACAAGAGTTAGTTATGTTCGTGCTTGGGAAAACAGAGTAAAAGACGAGATTGGAAATATTAAAGTTGTTCAGCTTTTACCCTCACATATTAAAGCGTATTATGCGAAACTTTCCAAAGCTGGATATGCTTATTCTACAATCAAGTATATTCACAACCTGCTTTATCCTGCATTAGAAATGGCTGTTGATGATGATATTATCCGAAAGAACCCTGCAAAAAGTTCCATTAGTGATTATGGAAAACCAGCAGAGGAAAAAGAAGCCTTAACAGTTTCTCAACAAGAAAAGTTTATGGAGTTTGTAAAACAGAGCAATGTCTATAACACATATTATCCTATGTTTACCATAATGATTGGTACGGGGTTAAGATGTGGGGAGCTTATTGGTCTTACATGGAAAGATATAAACATCAAGGCAAAAACGGTTAATGTAGACCACCAGCTCATTTATAAGAATTTAGGCGACGGTTGCAAGTTCCATATCTCAACACCAAAAACGTCGTCGGGTATTCGTATTATACCTATGACACAAGAAGTTGCAAAAGCCTTTGAGGAACAAAGAAAAATCAATTTTATGCTTGCAAAGGATAAGAGCATTGAGGTGGACGGGTGTTCGGGGTTTGTCTTTACAGCAAAATCGGGCAGACCGCTTATGCCGAATGGCGTAAATAGTGTTTTATACAACATTGTAGACGCATATAACAAAACCGAAGTAGAGAGAGCAAAAAAAGAGCATAGGAAAGCAGAGCTGTTACCAAAGTTTTCAGCTCATGTAATGCGTCACACAGCTTGTACCAGAATGGCAGAGTGCCGTATGGACGTAAAAGTTCTTCAATATATTATGGGACACGCTCATATAGATGTAACAATGGAAGTGTATAACCATATTGGAGAGCTGACAAGGATTGAAAATGAGATTGCAAGACTAGATAGTATGGTGTTAAATGCTTGACACCACAAAAAGAGAAATTGGTGTCAAATTGGTGTCAAAACAGAAAAAATCACAATTTCAAAAGAAATAAGATACTGCAAACCATTGATTTTAAAGGGTTTGCAAAAAAAATCTCAAATAATTAGCACTCACCTCTTGACAGTGCTAATAATAAGTGTTATATTACAGCTAGAACAAAGGAAGGGGAACAAAAAGAGAACAAAGAAATAAGTTCTATGAGATTCCTGATAACCTAAGTTCCAAAGAAACAAGGTAAAGATGCATAACTGAGAGTCCATCATATACAGATGGACGGTATAGAAAAGGAGAGATGACTTATGTTGATGCCTAGTATTTTTGGAGAAAATTTATTTGATGACTTTTTTGGAGATTTTCCATTTTATTATGATGACAGAGCAATGAAAGATACAGAGAAGAAACTTTACGGACGCAGAGCCAGTCATATAATGAAAACCGATATCAAGGAAACTGATAAAGGCTATGAACTGGTCGTAGATCTTCCGGGATTTACCAAAGATGAAGTAAAGGCTGACCTGGAGAATGGTTATCTGACTATCAGCGCTGAGAAAGGCCTGGACAAAGATGAGCAGGAAAAAGAGACAGGACGTTATATCCGTAAGGAACGTTACGCAGGTGCCTGCAGCCGTAGCTTCTATGTAGGTAAAGAAGTTGAGAAAGAAGACATTAAAGCAGAATTCAAACATGGTATCCTCACATTATTTGTACCAAAGAAAGAAGCAAAACCAGCAGTAGAACAGAAGAAAACAATTGCCATTGAAGGCTGATGAATAAATATTCTGACTGACCCGTTAAGGGTCAGCCAGAGATTAAGAACAGATATAAAAAATAAAAGCTTACACTAAAAGATTGAAGATAAAAGGTTGAAAAAACCTGTAGCGATAGATTTGGAAAGTAAATCTGGTGAACAGATTTGACATATATAAAATATATTAGAAAAGGAGATATGACTTATGTTAATGCCTAGTATTTTTGGAGAAAATTTATTTGATGACTTTTTTGGAGATTTCCCATTCTATTATGATGACAGAGCAATGAAAGATGCAGAGAAGAAACTTTATGGACATAAAGCAAATCATGTAATGAAAACTGATATCAAGGAAATGAATAATGGATACGAACTGGTTGTAGATCTTCCGGGATTTAAGAAAGATGAAGTTCATGCAGCACTTGAAAATGGTTATCTGACCATCAGTGCAGAGAAAGGCTTGGATAAAGACGAGAAGGAAAAAGAGACAGGACGTTATATCCGCAGAGAACGTTATGCAGGTGCCTGCAGTCGTAGCTTTTATGTAGGTAAAGAAGTACATCAGGACGACATCAAAGCAGAATTCAAACATGGTATCCTGACATTATTTGTTCCGAAGAAAGAAGCAAAGCCAGCAGTGGAACAGAAGCACAGCATCTCCATTGAAGGATAATAGATGTTAAGTTACAGCAACGGGAGGTCAAATCTTTTGGCTTCCCGTTGTTTGCATAATGAGGATTGCAGAAATATGAAGTCAGGAATGATTGCGTTAGAATGTGTTTATGAGGGAAGGTGATGATATTGAAAAGAGATTACTATGAAGTTCTTGGCTTGAACAAAAACGCAGATGCAGCAACGATTAAGAAAGCATACAGAAAACTGGCAAAGAAATATCATCCGGACAGTAATGAGGGAAATGCTTCGGCAGCAGAGCATTTTAAGGAAGTAAATGAAGCCTATGATGTTCTGAGTGATGAGAAGAAACGTAAACTGTATGATCAGTTTGGCCACGCTGCTTTTGAAGAAGGTGCCGGTAATTATGGAAACGCACAGGGAAGTCCTTTTGGCAGTGGCTTTGGCGGAGCACAGGGCAATCCTTTTGGCGGCGGTTTCCATGGCTCGTACAGTGATGGCAATGGTTATCATGAATATCATTTTGAGAATGGCGAAGATATGGATGATATCCTGAAGAACATCTTTGGTGGTGGATTTAAGAAGAGTAAAGCATCCGGTGGTTTTGGAAGCAGCGGATTTGGAGGCAGTGGCTTTCACGGAAGTGGTTTTGGCGGTTTCGGAAGTAACGGAACGGATGGATTCGGCAGTGGCTTTGGCACAGGTGGAAGTAATTTCCGCAGTCAGGGCTTTGGTGGTTCTTACAGCAGCAAAGGTGAGGATCTTCATGCAGAGGTTACTGTCAGCTTTGATGAAGCTGCTTTTGGTGGCAAGAAGGTTATCCGTCTGCAGAGCAGCAACGGTGGCGTCCAGAATTACGAAGTCAATATTCCGGCAGGTATTGAATCCGGTAAATCTATCAGACTTAAAGGAAAAGGATATCCGGGAGTCGGCGGAGGTGAAGCCGGTGACCTGCTTCTGAAAGTAAACGTTCAGGATAAACCCGGATATAAACGGGAAGGCAGAGATGTTTACACAACTGTAAATATCCCATTTACAACAGCAGTATTTGGCGGTGAGGCGAAGGTTCACACTATTTACGGTGATGTTCTCTGTAACATAAAACCAGGTACTCAGTCCGGAACGAAGATACGTCTGAGAGGTAAGGGTATCGTTGCCATGAACAATCCGTCTGTACACGGTGATGAATATGCAACTGTACAGATTGAAGTTCCGACAAATCTGACACCGGAAGCAAGACGGAAACTGAAAGAATTTGAGCAGGAATGTAATGGAAGCCGCAGAAGCCGTGGATTTGGCAGCGGGAGTGCGGCGTGAAGAGTAATCAGAAATATTTTTGAGAATATAGTGAAGCAATTTTACAGAGAAACGAAAAGGATACATGCACAGTAACATTACCGTGTATGTATCCTTTTAGCATAATAGGGAAAAATATTCTATGAGCTTTTTCTGATATAGAATATTGTTTATCTGGGTTCTTTTCCATCACGGAAGAGCATCATCATTTCCTTGGTCAGGCTGATATTATTGCCCTGATCCGGGATTTTGTCACGTTCTACCCACTGTGCCATGGAGAGTTCTTCATGGTCAACAGTCAGGGTATCATCACCGTCTACATCACAGAAGAATCCAAACAGCAGAGAGCTGCTGAAGGACCATGGCTGGCTCTTGTAGTAGCGGAGATTTTTGACTTTCAGACCTACTTCTTCCATTACTTCACGGTGTACGGTTTCTTCGATGGTTTCCCCGATTTCTGCGAAACCTGCAATCAAAGCATAGCGTTTGAAGCTGCGTCCCTCATATTTGGAGAGGATGATCTTATCTCCATTTGTAATCCCCACAATAACAGCAGGGCACAGAACCGGATATTCGTGATTGTCGCAGGAAGGGCATTCCATCATACGTTCTTTCTGGCTGTGAATCATTGGTTTTCCGCAACAGCCACAATGCTGACGATTGCTGTACCACTGGAACAATTGATGTCCTGTAATCCCTGCAAATGCCAGATGTTGCGGATGTGCAGTACGCAGGACACGTACATCCTGAAATTCATAGTCAGGAAGAAGTGCAGTATCCAGATGTGGGATCAGATAAAAGCGCTGGTCATCGATGGAGAAGAGGTAGATATAGTTCACATAAAGATTATCGAGCCTTCCCTCTAATTCCTGGAAACGTGGAAATGTAATCGCCTCTTCACGATCCTGCTGGGGAAGAAGAATTCTGCCATTTTCATAGGTGAGGATGAAGCTGTCTTTATCCGGGGCAGAGGGTTTGTATTCGTTATGGTAAATATGTGGTGCGATGTCTTGAATCATAATGTAATAGTCCTTTTCTGAAAAATATGAGGAGATAATGAGAATACCTGAAAGGTACAGACTGTTTAACGGTCGGTTTATTATCTGCTCATAGTATATTCCTGAGCTTTTATAAAAGCAAGAGACAAAAATATCTGATTATAAAAAGATATTTTCCAAAACAGTAAGCTCTGAAAAAAATAAAATAGCGTATTGCACTTTGAAAAAGCAAGTGGTATAATCAACTTAAAAAATTGGTAATACCAAAAAGAAAACGAGTAATACTTCAAGGAGGGCTTTTACAGTTATGGGTTACGTGAAATGGAGTTATGACACATTAAATACTTTTTGCCACGACGTATTTCGGAAGTTTGGTTTCAATGAGGAACAGACCAATATTATTAAAGATGTTTTGCTTACCGCAGACTTGTACGGGATTGAGAGTCACGGAATGCAGAGAATGGTAAGATATGATAAAGGAATTGAGAAAGGTACAATTCATCCGGATGCGGAACCGGAGGTTGTATTTGAGACGCCTGTATCAGCAGTGATCGACGGACATGATGGAATGGGACAGCTGATCAGTCATTTTGCAATGGAGAAAGCAATTGAGAAAGCGAAAACAACAGGTGTTGGTTTTGTTTCAGTAAGAAATTCCAATCATTTTGGTATTGCAGGATATTATGCGGAAATGGCTTCTAAACAGGGACTGCTTGGAATGGCATGTACTAACTCAGAAGCGATTATGGTACCTACCTTTGGACGTAAGGCAATGTTAGGCTCCAACCCGATCGCAGTAGCAATGCCTGCAGAACCTTATCCTTTCCTTTTTGACTGCTCTACAACAGTTGTAACCAGGGGAAAACTGGAAATGTATAATAAATCAGGCAAACAGCTTCCTGAGGGCTGGGCTCTCGGAGCAGACGGACATGAAAGTACGGATGCACCGGCTGTACTTGCAAACATTGTCGGCAAGAAAGGCGGCGGAATTATGCCACTTGGCGGCAACAAAGAGGTAAACGGAAGCCATAAAGGTTATGGATATGGAATGCTCTGTGAGATTTTCAGTTCTATTCTTTCTATGGGTGTTACTTCTGATAAATGCTGCACATTTAAAGACAAGACAGGTATCTGCCATGGATTTGCAGCAATCGATCCTGCAATCTTCGGAAATGCAGATGATATCAAGGCGCATTTTTCAGAATATCTGGAAACTCTTCGTCAGAGTCCGAAGGCCGAGGGTGCAGAGCAGATTTATACTCATGGTGAGAAAGAAATTATGGCAGAAAAAGAACGCAGGGAAAATGGCATTCCAGTAAATGACAATACTATGGTTGAACTGGCTAATCTCTGCAATTATCTGAAGATAGATTTTGGAGCTTATTTTAAAGATTATGAGCTGCCAAAAGACAGTAAGTTTTTCAGCGGAAATTATTAAACATAAATTATTAAACAGAAACCATCTTACTGATAATATTAACTATAAAATATTTTAAATATACCTTTTTTTGAGACAACTGTTTATCAGTATGTGGAAATAAAAAAGACTGCATAGTTTGGTGCTATTTATAAAAATTACAGATAGTACCGGGTATGCAGTCTTTTTGTTGCTGTTTACGTCAATCCGCATGCAGTCATCCAACGAAGTGTGTTTCTGTTCACTTCGTGTTCTATAATGTTTACTGGTAATGTCTTATGGAGTACATGGCTAAATATACAGTAAACTTTAGTGCGTTTCTGCGTCTTTATTTTTATGTGAGTTCATGTCATCGTTGTCGGTCATGAGATATTTGCGGATGCCGAAAAGAATCGCAATACTGATCACGCCGAGAAGTGTCTCATTTGGACCAAGATGTTCAACGACCATCTGACGTGCAGTGGCGAACATCAGGACTTCGACAACAGTCTGTGCGGAATGCTGGCAGAGCATTTTTACAAACTCTACACCGACTACCAGGGACAATGCCTGGGACAGGAAGCTGGTGAAGAATTCTGTATCCATATCAGGAACAGCGGTGCCTGCGACTTCCATGATCAGACGGATTCCGGCCAATGCGATCACTACAAGGATAATGATGGATAACATGATTTCTGTGTAGCGGGAAATGTTGTAGATAATACCGTTAAAATGTTTACGAATGTTGTGGTTTACCTGTCTTTTAGGATTCATACTTAATGGAGTCCTTTCTATAATTAATTTAACCGAATCAAACAAATAGCGAAAGCGGATTGACAATATCCGCCTGGTTTGTGCATATTCTTGAAAGATTGACAAAATTATACCGTGTTTTATAAGGCATGACAAGTAGAAGCACAAACAAAAAATATATTGACAGACTACCCGGGGGGGATATTATGAAAATTGAATTAAAATAGTTGACCAAGTATTTCTGGTAGAGTTTTATCGGGTGGTCAAAAGGAGGAAAATATGGCAAAGAGAAAGACATCAGCAGCACTGGCATGGATGCTGACTGCAGCGATGGCAATTAATTCTGGAAGCGTTGTATGGGCTGCAGAGGATGGTATGATTTCTGTGGAACGTATTGATGCAGGCGAGACAGCGGAGTTTTCGGATTCTTCCGAAGAAATTAGCAGTCTGGTAAATGAAGCAGGAGAAAATGTTACAGAAAATGAAGATACAGTGACATTCTCTTCAGGGGAGTCTGTAAGTGCGTTGGCAGATGGAGACGAAGAAACTACAATTACCGGTGTAACTGTAAGCAATCCGGAAAGTATTCCGAGCGTTTTTTACAAACAGTTTCTGGATCAGTCATTTGGAGATACCGGTGAACTGGATTTGAAAAATGCAGTAAAAAATACCACGTTTAATATTAACCTGTCAAATGGTGAAAGTAAAACAGTAACAGGTTTGGGCGAAGTAGAAGGATATGGAACAGTTTCTATTGATAATCCATACGATGACTATAGAAATTATCCGGAAGGTTCTCATCCTCTGAGCTTAAAGATTGGTGCAGGAAAATATGATACAGATTATAATTATTCTGTTCAGGATGTAAAAAATATGCCTGAGGATTATAAGGTATCTGTTCAGTCCGATGATGCATTTATTCCTATAAAATCAGTTGCGGATGGATTAAATATTAAGAGATTTTATTTCGAAAATACATCTGATACGAAAAAGACTTTTCAGATTAAATTTAACAGCCAATATGTCATTGATAGTGCATTGGTTTCTATAGATGGAAATAGAGCGGAACGTATGCAAAGCGTAACCAGTGCAGAGCCCTTTTTAGTTGAACTGGAAGCAGGTGGTAAAGCATATGTTGAATATAGTGGTTTAGCTGATGAAGTTAATATTAAAGAGAAGAATCTGGTTATTAAGAGTGTACGGTTATTAACTTCACAAATGTTTAAGGATCTTGGTGATGAAGATGGAAAGTATTTATTTAATAATTTCCATAATGTAATTGTGCGTGTAGAAGCTGAGATTGATGGAAAAACTGATTACTTTGTAGGAAATAATGTTTCACAGCTTGGTGGAATAAACTATACAATAAAAGGTGCTACTACAGGAACAATATGGGATTTACCAGAAGGAGAATACTCATTAACATGTAGTTTTGGTTCTCTGCCAGGACAAGTGTTTGATGTAGATAATAAACTGAAACTGGTAAGCTATCATAATTACTACAAAGGAAATGAAAACCCGGTAGGAGAAGAAAATAATAGCCTTACAGTGGAATTCGATAAGGGAAAACCATATAGTGATTCTATGTGTGTCGGTGCTACAATTAAGACAGCAGGAACCTATGTAGTGCAGATTAATTATAAAGATACAGTAAATATAAGAGAGAATGAATTTAAGGCTTGCCAATGGGGAGAGCATTCATATAATGATATGGGTGGCGTGATGAAGCTTACATATAATGTAAGAAAATTTTCACCAGGACCATTGCTTGTATGGGCTAAAAATGCGAAAAGTTTTACAGTTACAAAGGTAAGCAAAGAAGAATTAGAAAAATTATGTGAGAAATGTGCAAAGCTTAACAAGTCTGATTATACGGGAGAAAGCTGGGCGCAGTTAGAAGCACAGTTAAAAAATGCCCAAGAACTTTTAGCACAAACGGATATTTCAGAAAATCAGATGGCAAAGGCGATTGTAGATTTGAATGAAGCTATAGAAGCATTACAGAAGTCTTCAGAACCAATAGTAACACCAAGTCCGGATCCAGAACCAACAGTAACACCGAGCCCAGATCCAGAACCAACAGTAACACCGAGCCCGGATCCGGAACCAACAGTAACACCGAGCCCGAATCCAGAACCAGACACTCCATCCCAGCCTACTCCGGCACCAGTACCAGAGGGATATCCAGACGGAACAAAATCTGATGTGAACGGAAACTTTACAACTCCGAATGGTACAGTTATTAAGAATGACGGAAGCATCACTCTTCCGGATGGTAGTGTACTCAAGGCTGATGATCAGGGTAAGAAGCCTTCTATTGATAAGGAAGGAACTGTCACAGATACAAATGGAACAACTGTAGATGTAAATGGAAATATTACGCTTCCGGGTGCAGGTTTAAATGATTCAACCGATAATATTGCTGTTACTACAGGCAAGGATGGCGTCAGACCACAGTATATACAGAGTGAAGGTGCTGTTATCACAGCAGAAGGCAGTGTGATCAGCAGACCTGGCCTTGAAGATGTTGAAGCCGGAGCCGGCTGGAAAGTAACCAAAGAGGGTATTGCAACTGATACAGAAGGCAATGTATATGATGTTGATGGCAGTGTCAGAACCAGTGAAGGAACCTATACAAAACCTGCAAAAGCAGTTGTAAATGAAACACAGGATTCCGGAAATACCGCAAAAGTCAAAATGACAGAGTGCAAGGGAGCACAAGGTTATGATTATGTTATTGGAAAATCTGCTGATCTGCTTCAGACAAGGGAATATGAAAAGGTTATAAAAAATCAGTCTTCAGCAGAAGCATCATTCCGATATACAGATAAGGGTACCTGGTATGTAGCATGCCATGCATGGACTCGAGATGCTGATGGAAAGAAAGTATTTGGTCAGTGGTCTGAGGTTCAGAAGTTAGAAGTAACAGCTATTACACCAGAGATACCGAAGATTGAGAAAGTAGTCACAAAAGGTTCTAAGATAACAGTAACTTATACTGCATGTGAAGATGCAGAGGGATATGATGTTGTGCTTGGAACAAAATACATGAAAGCAAATGGTGAAAAGCGTCCAACTGATTACGGTAAGTATGTAAAGAAGGTGAAGGGAAACAAGGTAACTGTAACCTTTACAAATGTAAAAGCAGGTACTTACTATATTGGCTTACATGCATGGAATCGTACATCAGAAGATGAGACCAAGGTATTTAGCCAATGGTCAGAGACTGTCAAAACTAAGAAGAAATAGTTTGTATTATAATTAAAAATTGTAACTATAATGAATGAGACTGTAGCGTTTCAATGATATCTATTATTTATGGATAATGTTGAAACTACAGTCTCTTTTTATATCTTTGAATGTTTAGTGGTCATTTACTGAGCAGTACTGAAATGTGATATATGAAAACAGAGTTTATAGAGTAGTAAGTTTCAATGATAGTTCATACAAATTGTAGGAATCCGGATGGAAAAATTCCACATATCTGCTTATATATTTTGGAGTATACAAATGATACAATAAAATCATCGAAAACAAGATAAAGAGCGACAATTTAACTAAATAAATATGGAAATGTGGGGGCGTTTCCTGAATCATATGAGGAGGTAGATCGTATGTTAACACCAAAACAGAATATGCTTGAAGTAATAAAAGGCGGTAATCCTGACAGATTTGTCAATCAGTATGAAGCAGTGCAGCTTCTGTTTCATCCATTTATGTTTGCTAACCCGCTTCTTGAGCCGGGACAGGAAAATGTGGTAAATGCATGGGGCGTAACAAATACTTTCCCGAAAGGAGTTCCGGGTTCTTTCCCTGTACATACTCCTGATAAGATCGTAGTAAAAGATATCGAAGACTGGCAAGATTATGTTCATGCACCGTCTCTGAAATTTACTCAGGATCAGTGGGATATGGTGAAAGCCCAGTATGATGCAGTTGATGGTGAGCAGGCTTTTAAAGCAGCTTTCGTAGCACCGGGATTATTTGAGCAGACGCATCATCTCTGTGAGATCAGCAATGCGCTGGTTTACTATATTACCAATCCTGATGAAATGCATGATCTGATCAAGTATCTGACAGAATGGGAGCTGGAGCTGGCAGAAGGTATCTGTTCTAATCTTCATCCAGATGCAATTTTCCATCATGATGACTGGGGCGGATTGGACAGCACATTTATGAGTCCGGCAATGTTTGATGAATTTTTACTTGAGCCATATAAAGAGATTTATGGATATTATCACAGCCATGGAGTTGAACTGGTTATCCATCATTCTGACAGCTATGCTGCAACACTGGTTCCGTCTATGATCGAGATGGGAATCGATGTATGGCAGGGATGTATGGGGACAAATAATCTTCCGGAACTGATTAAGAAATATGGTGGCAAGATCAGTTTCATGGGTGGTATTGAGAATCGCGCAGTAGACTTCGAAAGCTGGACAGATGAGAATTGTGATGCAGTTGTACGTCGTGTATGTGAGGAATGCGGTAATAAATACTTTATTCCTTGTATTGCGCAGGGTGGTCCTGGTTCTGTTTATCCGGGAGTTTACAAATCCCTTTGTGATTCTATTGATAAGCTGAATGAAGAGAAGTTTGGTATTAAGGCTTCTGAGTCTACAAGACTTCCATGGCAGATTATGTTTTAACTGAATCAAGCAAGTCCCCCTGCTTCAATTGCGAGGTGCAATAAGCAGCGGGTGGGGACTATTAAATAAATGGACTGATTTTTAGTCTGGCAAGAGTTGAAAGAGACAGCTGGAGGTGTTTGCAAAATGATTATTATTGGTGAGAAAATTAATGGTTCTATTCCGTCAGTAGCAGAAGCAATCGCGAAAAGAGACGCAGAGTTTATCAAAGCGAGAGCAAAACTTCAGGCGGATAGTGGAGCTACATATATTGACTGTTGTGCTTCTGTTCCGGAGGCAGAGGAAGTGGAAACCCTGAAATGGATGATCGATTGTATTCAGGAGGTTACAGATCTTCCGATTTCTATCGACAGTCCAAGCCCGGATGTTCTGGCACAGGCTTATAAGTTTTGTAAGAAACCTGGAATTTTTAATTCTGTATCAGGAGAGGGACATAAGATTGATACGATTTTCCCGATTATGGCAGAGCCGGGAAATGAGGGATGGCAGGTAATTGCGCTGCTGAGTGACAATACAGGTATTCCGAAATGTGCAGCAGACCGTTTGAAAGTTTTTGACAAGATCATGGCGAAAGCGAAAGAGTACGGAATTGCTCCGAACAGGATTCACATTGATCCGCTGGTTGAGATGCTTTGTACTTCTGAGGATGGTATTGCAACGAATATTGAGACGATCACAAGTGTACGTGAGCAATATCCGACCATTCATATTACGGCAGCGATCAGTAATATTTCCTTTAATCTGCCGGTTCGTAAGCTGATTAATTACGGGTTCCTGGTACTGGCAATGAATGCAGGACTGGACAGCGGAATTATGGATCCAACAAATAAGGATATGCTTGGCCTTGTCTATGCAACGGAGGCACTGCTTGGTCTGGATGATTATTGTATGGAATATATCGGGGCTTACAGGGAAGGCCTGATTGGTACAGCGAAGAAGAAATAAGCTGAATCTGAAGAAGCTGTGTAAATGAATTAAGTGGTTAGAATCTGAAATTAAGAAATAACAGGAGGATTTGATTATGTCTAAGATAAATGAAGTTGCGGAATTAGTTGAAAAAGGGAAAGCGAAATTAGTAGGACCGGCTGTACAGGAAGCTATTGATGAGGGTGATGATCCGGTTGCGATTCTCAATGATGGTATGATCAGTGCGATGTCTGTAGTTGGCGAGAAATTCAAAAATGGTGAGATTTTTGTTCCGGAGATGTTGGTTGCAGCTCGTGCAATGAAGAAAGGTGTTGAGGTTCTGAAACCGCATCTGGCATCTGGTTCTACAGGTGCACTTGGTAAGGTTATCATTGCTACGGTTTCCGGTGACCTTCATGATATTGGTAAGAACCTGGTTGCCATGATGATTGAGAGTGCCGGATTTGAGGTGATCGATCTTGGGGTTGATGTTCCGGCGGCTAAGATTATTGAGTGCTATAAAGAGAATCCGGATGTTAAGATCATTGCGCTTTCTGCACTGCTGACTACTACTATGCCGGCTCTGAAGGAGACTGTTGAGGCGTTGAATGCGGCGGATTTCAGAGGTAATATTAAGGTTATGGTTGGCGGAGCGCCAATTACTGAGGAGTTTGCTGAGGAGATTGGGGCTGATGGTTATTCAGATGATGCGGCCAGTGCGGCTTCTCTGGCTAAGAAGTTGGCGGCCTGATCTGATTGGTTTATGCAGGTATTAGTATAAAATGAAAATATTATGAGGGGACTGCTCTGTGGAGTGGTCCCTTTGTGTTATGGAGTGGTATAATATTGTTGGTTGTTGTGATGCTTGGATTGGAAATGTGGGAGGTTTTTATGGCTTGGGTTAAGTTTGTGCGTGAAGGGATTGAGATAGAAGTGAATGCCGGGAGGTCTGTGTTAGAGGCGGAGATTCAGGCGGGACTGAGACCGGATGCGCCTTGTGGCGGTTTGGGGAAATGTGGGAAGTGTCTGGTTAAGATTAATGGTGAAGTGGTTAAAGCGTGTCAGGTGCGGATTGGTGAAGGTGAGACTTGTGTAGTGGAGACATTGGACAGGGCTGGTAATGAGAAGATTTTGACGAATGGATTTAACAGAGAAGTTGTGCTTGAACCGGGACTACGGATGGCGCAGGTTGAGCTGGAGAAGGCGAAAACAGGGGAAAAGCGGTCGGACTGGCAGAGGCTGCTGGATACGCTGGCGGAGACAGATGGTGAGGTTGAGCCGGGGCAGATGGAGGTGGATCTGAAGCTGGCGGGTGAATTGTATGGGATGCGCAGGGATTCTGATGAATGGTATGTGATTTACAGTAGACGGCGGATTCTGGAAATGAGGAAGGAAGCTGGTCGGAGGTGTCTGGCAGCGTTTGATATTGGGACGACTACCATTGCGGGGTATTTGCTGGATGGTGGGGATGGGAGGACTCTGGCAGTTGAGAGCAGGATGAATCCGCAGGCGCAGTATGGTGCGGATGTGATCATGCGGGCGAATTATGCGCTGGAGCATGGAACAGAAGCGTTAAGTATGTGTGTTCGGAAAGCGGTTAATGAGATGTTGGGAAGTCTGGCAGAGGATGCAGGGATAAGGAGAGAGGATGTTTTTCAGGTGTGTGTTGTGGGAAATACCTGTATGCATCATCTGTTTCTGGGGATTTCTCCGGCTTCGCTGGTACATGCGCCCTATACTCCGGCTGTGAGTGAGAGGCTGGTGCTGAATGCGGGGGATTATGGTCTGGCTGTGCAGGAGCGTGCAGAGTTGATTATGCTTTCGGATATTGCAGGATATGTGGGAGCGGATACCTGTGGATGTCTGCTGGCTATCAGGCAGGATCAGCAGGAAGAGATTTCTCTGATGATCGATATTGGAACGAATGGTGAGATGGTTCTGGGAAACAGGGAGCGGATGGTGACCTGTTCTACTGCGGCCGGGCCTGCTTTTGAGGGTGCGAAGATTGAGTGTGGAATGCGTGGCGCGGCCGGGGCTGTGGATCATGTGAAGTATGAGGATGGGAAGTGGAACTATACAACTGTTGGGAATAAGCCGGCGGTTGGTTTGTGTGGTTCGGGATTGATCGATCTGGTGGCGGGTCTTCTGGATGCTGGAATGCTGGATGAGAATGGTGTGCTGAGAAGCGGACAGGAGAAGCAAGGTGTGTTTATTCTGGTACTGCCAGAGCGGGGCGGTAATGAGAGAGGGGTTTATCTGACGCAGAAGGATCTCGGAGAGGTTCAGCTTGCGAAAGCTGCGATTGCAGCGGGAATTCAGATGCTTATGGAGCGGCTTGGGATTACAGAAGATGATATCTGTTCGGTATATATTGCAGGTGCTTTTGGCAACTATATGGATCCGGTCAGTGCCGGGAAGATTGGCTTGTTTCCGGCGACGCTTGTGAAGAAAGTGAAACCAGTGGGAAACGCTGCTGGTGAGGGTGCGAAGATCGCACTTGTGAATGAGAAGGAAATGCTGGAGATGGATGAGCTGGTGAGAAAGATTGAATTCGTTGAGCTGGCTGCTTCGGCTGATTTTCAGGATCATTTTATTGATGAACTGGGATTTGAGACAGGTGAATGATTTTATCTGCCTGATGAGGTTGCTATAGATTATACAAGAGAGTAAGGGGTTAGATTATGGATATAAAAAAAATAGAGCAAATGGGAATGGAGCAGGGGTTTTCGCATGTGGTGTTGCTGGATTGTGATACGATTGAGCTGAAGCCGGAGGTTCGACAGATGTGTGCAGCAGATACCTGTCATAAGTATGATAAGTGCTGGAGCTGTCCTCCGGGATGTGGCTCTCTTGAGGAATGTGAAGCGAAAGTCCGGCAGTATAAGTATGGGATTATTGTTCAGACAGTTGGTGAATTGGAGGATGCTTTTGATGGCGAGGGAATGATGGAAACGGAAGCCAGACATAAGGAGTATTTTGTGGAATTTGAGAAGAAACTTCGGGAGATTTATCCGGATATGCTGGCGATTGGTGCGGGATGCTGTACGAAATGTAAGGTCTGTACTTATCCGGATGCTCCATGCAGGTTTCCGAAACAGGCTTTCTCATCGATGGAGGCTTACGGGATGCTGGTAACACAGGTCTGCCAGGCCAATGAGCTACAGTATTATTATGGGGATTGTACGATTGCTTATACGAGCTGTTACCTTCTGGAATAACGTTACTGTTCACTCCGTTCACAGTAACGTAGCCAAAATTCATTCCAGATTGCCTGCGGCAATGGAATTTTGGCTTGTATGTCTCGGTATTTTGGCATATTCATGCCAAAATACCTCGCGGGACAGAGGTGTGTGAACAATAACGGAATAACATTTTAGCCGAATCAGGTAAGTCAGTTTTCGTTGTAAATAACAGTGAGCTATGATAAAATACAGATATTGAAAGCGCAGAGCGTGTTTGAAAAAACAAAAAATCCTTCGCCGCAGGGCGGGGGATTTTTGGCAGAAGGTATTAAGGGTGGCTTGAGGATATGACAGTACTGGAACAGTTAAGAAAAACAATTGAAGACGGACATCCGGGGGAGACAGAGAAGCTGGTGAGGGAGGCATTGAAGCAGCATATTCCTGCAGGGCGGATTGTGGAAGAGGCCATGACTCCGGCTATGCGAACAGTGGGGGAGAATTACAAATCCAATGGTGCGGATATTATTAAAATTCTGGCAGCAGCCCGAAGTGTGCGCAAGGGTTTTGAATTGTTGGAGGAACAGGACTCGCAGTTTGGCAGGAGGAATATCGGAACTGTAATCCTTGGAACGGTGGAAGGTGATCTGCATGATGTAGGTAAGAATCTGGTTGCGATCATGTTTCGTAGTGCCGGATTTAAGGTGATCGATCTGGGAGTGGATATTTCTGAGAAGCAGTTTCTGCGTGCAGTGAAGCAGAATCCTGATGTGTCGATCGTGTGTATCTCCTCGCTTCTGAGTACTTCAATCCCGGAGATGGAGCAGGTGGTGAAGTCTCTGAAACGAAGCAGCAATAAGCATAAATTTAAGATTATGGTTGGTGGAGGTGCAGTAACGGAGCAGCTGGCGAAGAATATGGGAGCAGATGCCTATACAGAGAACTGTATTGAGGCTGTGGAAGTTGCGAAGACGTTTATTGTGTGAGAACCGGGCTGACAGGTGCGTATGAGAAAGACATAGTGTGAGTTAAATTGCTATAGAATTGACTGGTAAAATAGGTGCTTCAATTATGTGACAGGAGGATTGTAGACTTGCAGCTGTCATCAGTTTATTTATATGAAAAAATAAAAGAGAAATATGAAATTACGGAAAGGGGAACTTTATCCGGTTCAGACGGATATCTGCGCCCCTTTTTGTGTTATGAAAAAAAAGAAACATTTCGACATGGGCATGTTTATGTGGTACAGAGATATGACAAAGAGTGGGAATCGGCAGTTCTGACTGCTGAAAATATACTCTGGGTATTTTGTGGGAGAGAGAAAATTGATGCTGCATCAGAAGAGTTTCAGCAGATTCCGTATATTCATATTGCACTTGATAGTCTGAAAGAAATAGCAGAATTTATGAATGATGTGCAGGAGATTTTTGATGCGGCTGATGAATGGGAACGGAAGATTCATGATCTGATGTTAGAACATGCCGGAATGGACAGGCTTTTGCAGGTGACATCGGAATTTCTGCAGAATCCGATGACTGTAACAGGACTGGATTTTACCTTTGTGGCGGAAGCGGGAAGCGAGTATCTGCCGCCGAGGGCGCGGCTGTATACAGATGACGGGTTGAATATGGAATATGTAAATGCACTTTTGCAGAATGAGACTTATCGAGATATGGCAGATACGCATGAATATGTGATGTTTCCGGCTTACATCAGTGGATGTCGTTCGATGAACAGAAATCTGTTTGTGGATGGGAAAGCAACTCACAGGCTGGTTTTGACTGAGTGCAGATCAGAGATTACACTGAGAGTTATCTGTGTACTGGATATTCTGGTGGAGAAACTGGAGTATTTGCTTGCGCATGAAGCGGAGGAAGAAGATCCGGACAGGGATATGGAGCAGATTTTTGTCAGGATTTTGTCGGACAGAACTGCGGATTATATGCAGGTGAGCAGAGAACTGAGTGAACTGGGATGGAGTGGAAATCATGAATATATGTGCCTGATCCTGCAGATTACCTATCTGAATCAGCAGAATCTTTCCACAAAGGCAATCTGCCGATATATTAAGAAGAAATTTGAGGATTCTGTGAGTTTTCTTTATCAGGATGAAATTGTGGCATTTTTTGACCTTACCAGACTTGGAAAAAGCCAGGAGGAAGTGGCCGGAAAACTGGTTTATTTTATCAGGGATACTTATCTGAAAGCCGGATACAGCAGGGTGATGACAGGACATATGAATCTGAGACGGCAGTATGTGCAGGCGAAGACGGCTTTGGATGTAGGAAGCCGTAAGAAGCCTTATCTGTGGATTCATTATTTCGGTCAGGTGGCATTGACTTATATTCTGGAACAGGCAACAAGAAGACTGCCGGGAACAATGATCTGTCATGAAGGGCTGCTGGAATTGAAGAAGCATGATGAGGAGAATCAGACTCAGTACATGGAGACATTGAGAGTGTATCTGGAGCAGCATCTCAGTGCAACCCAGGCGGCAAGGGAATTGTTTATCCACCGCAGTACGTTTCTTTACAGGCTGGACAGGATTAAGGAAATCCTGCAGTCTGAGCTGGATGATCCGGAGGAGATTTTTTATCTGGAATTGTCATTCAGGCTGCTGGAGCAGGAGCAAGAGAAAGAATAGTACGGGAACAGAATAGTGCAGATATCTGGAAAGGTCAATTATTTGTGGAGGGAGATGTTTTGATAAAAAAATTCAGGTACGCTTGAGCGTACCTGAATAAATGTTAAAAGAGATATTATGTTATTTAGCTTCTTCTTCGGCAGCAGCCTCTTCTTCAGCTTCCAGAGCCGGGTCTACGTGAACGGCGGCTACGGATACAACTGCAGCTTCAAGGTCTGTCTTTAAGTCTACATCTTTGTCCTGGGCGATGGCGAGGTCTTTGACTTTGATTACGTCGCCGACTTTCATGTCACCGACATCTACCATAATTTTGTCTACCAGTGCTGATGGGAGAGCTCTGAAGGAGATTTCTTCCAGATGCTGCTGTAATACACCGGCTTCCAGCTTGTCGTGGTTTACAAGTACGATCTCTGCTACGGAATGTACTTTCTCGTTGCTTACCAGTGCCTGGAAATCTATTTCATCCACCTGTCCTTTTAACGGATTGAACTGGATCTCTTTGATCAGTACGTCATATGACTGACCATCTACATCCAGCATAATCTGGCTTCCTTTGTTATTTGTCTTGAGAAGTTTCTCGACAGCAGATTTCTCGATTTTAACAGGAAGAGAACCTTCCATTTCTCTGCCAAATACGTTACCTGTAACGTAGCCTTCTCTTCTTAATCTTTTGGCCTTTGTGTCCATTGTTCTTTTTTCAGCTTTTAAAGTATTCATTTGACTTTTCCTCCATTTTACAGCTGAGGTGACACGCTTGACACTATCTTTAATTTATGAGCATCCGAAATGCTCCAGGTGGTGTTAAGTATTTTTGAGTATTCAGTTGTTTGTTCTTTATCTTTGTTACAGCTGTATTATAACACGCTAAAAATGAAATGCAAGAGGAAAATGTGAAGAGTTTGTGAAATTTAAGTAAACACAAACAAAGCCCTCCGGAAGTGACCGCTTCCGGGGGGCTTTGCATTTAATCTAATTAATCATTAATTACAGAGTATCATTTCTTCTGATATAACCAGGCTGTTCAGTCGGGGAAACGATTTCTTTTTTATGAACGAGTTTCGCCCATTTGTCGACTACTTCATTCTCTACGTGAACACCCTCACCTACAGTAGCTTCAGCGAGAACAACACTGTTTCTTACAACAGCACCTTTTTTAATGACGCATCCACGACCGATTACGGAATTCTCAACAGTACCTTCAATCTGGCAGCCGTTGGAGATTACGGAATTCTTCACATCTGCAGTATTGAAATACTGAGTCGGGCAGGAATCATTGGTACGTGTATAGATTGGCCAGTTATCATGGAAAAGTTCCTGAGCTGACTTGTAATTAAGGAGAGCCATGTTTGCAGCATAGTAACTTGGGAAGTCTGTAATGCTTGCAAAGAATCCCTTGTGTGCAACGCCGCGGATGTCCAGAGTTTCGCATTTATCATTCAGGATGTCTGCCAGTGTATACATGGAAGAAAGATTCTTGGCTTCTTTGATCAGGCTGATGAAAAGCTCTGTTTTCATAACACAGGTATCCATATAAACATACTGATTCTTTTTATTACCATGATTCGGTTCGATGGATTCCACACCTTTCTGGCGGTTCAGTCCCAGAACATTACAGGTAAGATAAGCCTCTTTTGCATTATCAACAGCGTGATAAAGGAGAGTAACATCTGCACCGGACTCAACGTGTGTATGTAAAAACTGGTTAAAATCAATTGAATAAACCATATAGCTCGGGGCAATGACAACATACGGATGATTCATTCTGCTGAGGGATTCCATGTTGTCCAGATAGCAGGAGATATCAGTATTGTAAATATCATTGTCATTATTGTGCTCTGAGAAGAGAAGCTGAAGTTTGCCGCTCTTGGAGTTGATATTGTAATGACGTCCTGTTCCAAGATGTTCTACAACAGAACGGGGTTTATTATTGATATAGACCTGAATACGGTCAATGTCGCTGTTGGTCATATTGGAGATAGGGAAGTCAATGACTCTGTATCTGCCAAGGAAAGAAAACGCACCGATTGGGCGATAATCCTGCATACCATCTACATAAATATTTCTCCCGGAAGAGCTTACGATTCCAAATGCCTTATACATATTATTCTGCCCCCTTTACGCGTTTCGCTACAAGCTCAATATGCTCACTGTCTGCAGTACCGACAACTGCACCTTTACCGATGCGGACACCGTCAGCTACAAGTGCACGCTGAACAACGGCACCTTCTTCTACAACAACACCCGGCATCAGTACACTGTCGATAATTCTGGCACCTGCACCAATCTTAACACCTGTAAAGAGAACGGAATGCTTAACTTCGCCCTGAACAACACAGCCCTGTGTGATATATGCATCTTTAACATCTGCTTCTGCGCTGATGTACTGTGGAAGTGCGGTAACATCTTCTGTATAAATCTTCCATGACGGATCACCCAGATCCAGTTCATTCTTGGAACTTAACAGATCCATGTTTGCTTCCCAGAGAGAGTCGATGGTACCAACATCTTTCCAGTATCCTTCAAATTTATATGCATAAAGAGTTCTGTTATCGTTAAGCATAGTAGGGATGATATCCTTACCGAAGTCATGGCTGGAATCCGGATTCTTGATATCAGCCATCAGCATCTTGCGGAGGAGTTTCCAGGTGAAGATATAGATACCCATGGATGCAAGGTTGCTCTTCGGATGCTCAGGTTTCTCTTCGAATTCTACGATACGTCCGGATTCATCAGTATTCATGATACCAAAACGGCTTGCCTCTTTCATCGGAACTCCGATAACTGCGATGGTTGCATCTGCCTTTGCTTCTTTGTGGGCTGCAAGCATCTTGTCATAGTTCATTTTATAAATATGGTCACCGGAAAGAACAAGAACGTATTCAGGATCAAATTTATCAATGAAATCAATATTCTGGGAGATTGCATCTGCAGTTCCGCGATATACATTCAGATTCTCATCTGCTTTCTCACGTGGAGGAAGAACGTAAACACCGCTGTTTTTAGCATCAAGACCCCAGCGACCGCCGGCTGCCACATAACTGTTCAGCTGGATAGATTCATACTGTGTAAGTACACCTACAACATCAACGCCACTGTTGGCGCAGTTGCTTAAAGGAAAGTCTACGATACGATATTTACCGCCGTATGAAACGGCCGGCTTTGCCACTTTATTGGTAAGATCATGCAGACGGCTGCCACGACCGCCGGCCAGGATCATGGCCAACATACTATTTTGTTTCATAATAGTGAACCCTCGCTTTCATTTGTTATGTATTATTATACATTTTCTCCTGACATTTTTCCATAGGTTTCTGAAAAAAATATGTAAAAACTTTGCTACAAACTAAGTAAAATCGACGAAAAATTATACATTATATACAAATATCGAGACGAATCGCATGACGGGGGATTAAAGATATTTGTAAATTATGCTTATAACGTACCAAAATTCATTCCAGATTGCCTGCGGCAATGGAATTTTGGCCTGTATGTCTCGGGATTTTGGCATATTCATGCCAAAACACCTCGCGGAATAATGCTGTGTGAACAGTAACATTTGTTCACAAATTTAAGTGAAACGGGTGGACGTATAATAGTTCTTACGTTATAATAGGTAGGAATTTATAGAAGAAACGCGTAACTGTGAAAATACTGAACAGTTACAGAGAAACAGAGGTTATCACGTGAGTAAAAGAGAAGATTATAAACGATTTATCGTATTTTGTCTGGCGAGTCTGGTGGTTCTGGCACAGGCGGCGGTCTTTGCATGGGTGTGGTATTCCGTTTACAGAGGACAGATTGACGAGCCTTTCTGGCGCAAAGGTAACTGGGTACTGATCGCAATCTACGGTCTGATGTTTGCCCTGTTTGCCAAATTGTACGGAGGACTTAAGGTTGGATATCTTAAGAGGATTGATGTATTTTATTCGCTGACACTGGCACTTTTGTGTACCAATGTGGTGGAATATCTGGAGATCACCCTGATCAACAGATGGTTCCTGAGCGTATGGCCTATGATCGAGATGACAGGAATACAGCTGGTGCTGATCATTATCTGGATATTTGGTTCAAGGTATATCTATTCCGGACTTTACCGCGCACGCCGGCTTCTGGTCATTTACGGTGACCGGGATCCGGGGGACGACCTGATCCATAAGATGAATTCCCGAAAGGATAAATATGACATCAGCGGCAAGGTACACATCAGTGTGGGAGAAGAAAAAATCCATCAGATGATGCAGGATTATGACGGCGTGATCATCTGGGATCTGCATTCAACAGAGAGAAACCGTTATCTGAAATACTGTTTTGCACATTCTGTCCGATGCTATGTGAGTCCGAAGATTTCGGACATCATTCTTATGGGAAGTGAACGCATCCATCTTTTTGACACACCGCTTCTGGTATCCAGAAATATGGGACTGGCAGTAGACCAGCGTGCTGCAAAGAGAGTTATGGATATTCTGATCTCAGGGATCGGCATTATAATCACTTCACCGATCATGCTGATCATAGCGATTGCGGTAAAAGCATACGACAGAGGTCCGGTGTTTTATTTTCAGGACCGTCTGACATTGGGTGGAAAGCCCTTTAAGATCTGTAAATTCCGCAGTATGTGCGTAGATTCGGAGAAAAACGGTGCAAGACTGGCATCCAAGCATGATTCCCGTATCACACCGGTAGGTCATGTGCTGAGAAATCTTCATCTGGACGAGCTTCCTCAGCTTTTCAATGTATTTAAGGGAGATATGTCTCTGGTAGGTCCGCGTCCGGAACGTGAAAGTATCATGCTTGAGTATGAGAAAGAGCTTCCGGAATTCTATTATCGTCTGAAAGTTAAAGCAGGTCTTACCGGATATGCGCAGGTCTACGGTAAGTATAATACAACTCCTTATGACAAATTAAAGCTGGATCTGTTTTATATTGAGAATTATTCCTTCCTGCTGGATATCAAGCTGATCTTTATGACAGTTAAAATCTTTTTCCAGAAAGAAGTATCTGAGGGAGTAGATGACAGACAGGTAAATGCGTTGAAGTATTCCGGGAAAAACGCCGGAGTGTCAGAGAATAAAACGGAGGAATGACAATGAATAAACCGCTGGTATCTGTGATCATGCCGGTTTACAACGGAGAAAAATATATTAGAAAGGCTGTGGAATCCGTCTATGAACAGGGAGTTTCGCTGGAACTTCTGGTGATCGATGACGGTTCTACAGACCATACAGAGGAAGTCCTGTCTGCCTATGAGGGCAGAGAGGACTTTCGGTATATTAAGAATGAACAGAATATGGGAGCTGCAGGCTCCAGAAACAGAGGAGTCGGGCTGGCACAGGGAACCTACATTGCTTTTCTGGATGCAGATGACTGGTGGGAGTCAGGCAAGCTGAAAGAACAGCTGAAACGTCTGGAAGAGACAGGATACGTGCTGTGTTCTACAGGGCGGGAACTGATGAAAGCGGACGGAAGCAGTACAGGACGGACAATCCCTGTAAAAGAGAAGATCACCTACAGAGAACTTCTGAAACATAACAGCATCAACTGTTCTTCGGTAATACTCAGAAGGGATGTGGCGCGTGAATTTCCCATGGAGCATGACGACAGCCATGAGGATTATATCACCTGGCTGAAAATCCTGAGAAAATACGGCTGTGCTGCCGGAATCAACAAACCCTATCTGAAATATCGTCTCAGCGAAGGCGGCAAATCCAGAAACAAACTGAAATCAGCAGCCATGACTTACAATGTCTACAGATACGCCGGTTACGGCAGGATCAGAAGCTGTATTTTTTTCTGTTCTTATGCTGTACATGGAATATGGAAATATTGCTACTGTTCACTTCGTTCACAGTAACGTAGCCAAAATTCATTCCAGATTGCCTGCGGCAATGGAATTTTAGCTTGTATGTCTCGGGATTTTGGCATATTCATGCCAAAACACCTCGCGGGATAGTGGTGTGTGAACAGTAACAAAATATTTCCATTGACCGAAATGTTAAGTTTCTATTCCATAAATCGTAAAAATATGTTATGCTTGTTGCAGTAAATATGACTTTGCGGTTAATTGCCCGTTACATTGCTGTGCGTTTTTTGTCTGCCGGTCATCTGAAGAATCTGGCAGAATGGGGTTGTATGTTCACACAGCAGAAGTCAGAAATATGATTAGAGGATAGTACTTAAACATGAAAATAAAAAAAGAGAGAGCGGCGGTGCCGTACTCCTGCCTGATCGATAACATTAAAGTTTTGCTTATCTTTCTGGTAGTATTTAACCATATTATTGCATTTAACCTTGTAAAGGTAGACACTGTAGTGAGATATGTGTGGTATGCGATTACGATTTTTCACATGCCTGCATTTGTTTTTATTTCAGGATATCTGTCAAAGAAACCTCAGAATGTGCTGAAGAATTTTAAGAACCTGCTGATCCCTTATGTTCTGGGATATACCTTAACCTGGTATTCACAGATATGGCTGGGCAGATCCGTAGATTATGAGATACTGCGTCCTACCGGAAGTGTCATGTGGTATATACTGGCACTGTTTATTTACCGCCTTACCATTGAGGCCCTGGGTAAGATCAGATTTATTGTTCCGCTCAGTATCCTGTTCGCATTATGGGCAGGAACCAGACCGGAATTTACCACATTCCTGTCATCATCAAGAATCGTGGTATTTTTCCCGTTCTTTGTTGCGGGGTATCTCTGGAAGAGTGAATATATCACAGCAATCCGTAAATTTAAGGGAAAATGGATCCTGGTGGCAATCTCCGGAGTCCTTTTGTGGGCGATACCGAATTATATGATCCCAAATGAAATGGGAATTGCTATTTTCCGAGGTAATCATGGATATCAGCTCTGTGGCCTGACGGATCCTCAGGGAGTGATCCTCAGACTGCTGATGTATCTGGTATCTTTCGTAGTTGTCTATACGATGCTTGCGTTAGTGCCGGACATCAAACTGCCACTCACCTATGTGGGACGACATACAATGGGAATTTATTTCTTCCATTATCCGATCATGATCATTATGAATGGTTTATATATCCTGATGCTTCCGGCAATGAACAATGTATGGGTGCTTCTGGGAGTATCACTGGTATTTGTACTTGTACTGGGAAGTCTGCCTGTGGATCTGCTCTATACGGGTGTTCTGAATCTGATCGCATTTATCCTGATCAAGAAGGATAAGACAGTCAGAGATGAAGGTCTGGAAGAAGAGTATGACAGCGAATATGATGAATATGAACTTCTCAGAAGAAAGAAAGCCATCGCAGAGCTTGCGGCAACGCTTGATTCAGAGAGTGAGCAGGACGAACATGTGGAGAAAGTAAATATGGACGAGGATACACCGGATCATACTTCTTCCGACAGTCATGAAGGCTTCAGCAATGTGGCCGGCATGGAGCTGGAGATTGAAGAAGATAATCTGGATGATATCCCTGATGAACTGATCAAAGGGGAAGAGGAGCTTTCGCTGGAAGACCTGATCCAGGAACTGGAAGCTACTACCAGAACGATGGACGACAATAAAGAACCATAAACACAAAGGAAGAGTTTTGAGATACAAAAACAGTATTTCAAAACTCTTCTTTTTGTAAAGTTAATGCGAATTTAACATTTTTGTAACGGACAGGTGACGGAAGTTGGGAAGTATGATATAATCAAAGTATCTATCGTATGGAGGTTACTGTGAACGGAGTGAACAGTAACGTATGGAGCAGGAAAACTGTTCGGCAAAATAAGAATATTTTTTTCAGGGGAGTTATGACGAAAGAATGAAGAGAGTAATCACATATGGCACTTTTGATCTTTTTCATAAAGGCCACTACAATATTATCAAAAGAGCAAAAGCACTTGGTGATTATCTGATCGTAGGTGTCACAAGTGAGAGCTTTGACATTGAGCGGGGCAAACTCAATGTGCGGGACAGCCTCATTAAGAGAATCGAGAATGTGCGAAGGACGGGGCTGGCAGATGAGATCATCATTGAAGAATATCAGGGACAGAAGGTCAATGACATCATTAAGTATGATATTGATGTCCTGGTGGTAGGATCTGACTGGAGAGGGAAATTCGATTACCTTAAGAACTACTGTGATGTAGTTTATCTGGAAAGGACCAAGAATATTTCCAGTACAAAGCTTCGCAGTGAAGGTGTTATCTTTAATATGGGAATCGTGACGGATGACATCCGGGATAATGATTTTGTGGAGGAATCCAAATATGTCAGCGGAGTTCATGTGGAACGTGTATTCAGCGAGGATCACGAGACTGCACAGAGATTCTGTGATAAATATGAGTTAGGTTCCTGCTGGAGCAGCTATGATGAATTTCTGGCAGATGTAGATATTGTTTATATCAAGACATCGCTGAACCGGAGAGCAGAATATATTGAGCGAGCGCTGAAAAAAGGAAAATATGTGATCAGTGATTCGCCCATGACACTTTCCTCAGAGAAACTGCGCTACCTGTTTCAGGTGGCAAGGGAGAACAATGTGGTTCTCATTGAACGGACCACACTGGTCTACCTACGGGCGTTTAATCAGCTGGTATGGCTGGTACACAGTAACCTGGTGGGAGATCTGGTAAGTGTCAAATGTGCAATCTCCCAGGATGATTTCGAGGGCGGCAGGACTTTTAATGAGACGGTCTGCACAGCTATCTGCGCAGTACTGAAACTGCTGGGAAAAAAATGCCAGGATATCAACACCAATGCGGTCCGCAATCAGGAAGGCCGTTTTGTATATGATATGATTTCCATGAAATACGCCGGTGCACTGGCGACTATTGAGATCGGAACAACGGTTGACATTGAGAATGAACTTGTGATCATCGGAAGCAACGGCAGGGTAACTATCCCTAATGACTGGTGGAACACCGGATACTTTGAAGCCAATATTTCAGGAAAAGAATTTCTGAAAAGGTACAGCTTTAACTTCGAGGGAAATGGTTTCCGCTATCTGCTGCAGGAGCTGATGATTATGATCAGAGACAAACGGACAGAATGTACCCGGCTTTTCTATGATGAGTCGGTAAGAATAATAGAAATTTTGGAAACAATCAACAGAAAGGACAATTCATGACGGAGAAACAGAAATACCTCCTGAAGCTTTTCAGGGAGGTTGATGAAATCTGCAGAGAACATAACCTCAGATACGTGCTGGCAGGAGGCTCCCTGATCGGAGCTCTCAGACATGAGGGATTTGTTCCCTGGGATGATGATGTAGACCTTTATATGCCACGTCCGGACTGGGAGAAATTCATAGAGATATGCAAAACAGAACTCCCGCCTGACAGAGAGATACAGTGTTCGGAGGTGGACAGAAACTATACAAATTCATTTCCGCGCTACGCATCCACCAATACCTGTGCCATCCATAAGAGCCAGATTATCGGGAAGGACTGTGGCGGAGAAATCATAGACATTCTTACACTGGATCCTGTTCCGGCTGACGACAAAGAATACGAGAAATATAGAACACACATGATGATCTACTCAGATCTTATCAATATTTCCGTAGGTTACAGTGACCGCTGGGAGATACCTGCATCCATGTATCTGAAGTATCTTCTTTCTTATATTTTTCTTGGTAAAAAAAGAACACTGGCAAAGCTTGAGAAGATCATGTTCTCTTATAAAGAAGAGGAATGTGACCGTTATGCCATGCGTTGGGGCGGCTGCCCATTTCTTTTTGATAAGGATATGATGTTCCCTGTAAAGGATGGCATCTTTGAGGGAAAAAAGGCAATGATCCCAAATAAGTGCAGTGACTATCTGATCTGGCATTATGGAGACGAGTGGTCATATATGCCTCCTCATGATAAGAGGGAGGGTCATGTAGCAGTGTGTGTAGATGATCTTCCTTATCAGGAGCTACGTGAAGAATACATGCCGAAGATCAATAAGGAAAGATTGCGCTGGGACAGTGTGTTCCGAAAGTTCTATAATATGTGCATTGCGAAAAAAAGCCATAAGGTCCGCCAGGATGGGCTTGCAATGAAAGCCCGCGCTGTTGCACTGGACCTGCAGAGAGCAATCGATGAATCAGGACTTAAGATCAGTGAGCTGGTGGAAAGCAGATCTTTCCGTAAGCTGAGTGCACTTTTTGGCTCTTATTATAAGAATCAGCTTAGTGCTGACTTTATCGGAAGAGAAGACTATACCAACATTTATGCTTTTTATCATCCAACACTTGTGGAGATACCTGACGATGTATTCTATGCGGCAATGCTTACTCTGTTTTATACAGAACGTGTGTCAAAGGCATATCGGATGATGCAGGTCCGTCAGCAGCTTGACCATCTGAGTCCTGAGATGGAGGGACTGAAAGAAGATATTGAGTTTTTCAGGAAAGCTGCGGATCATTATGAATTCCATCGGATAAAGGAGGCAGAACAGATCGTCAATGAGCTTCTGAAGAAATATCCGGGACATCCGGGATTTATGAAATTTAAGTGCAGGTTCCTGATGGAGGATGCGGGAGAGAACCGGATCGAAGCAGAACGTTTTCTTGATAAGGCTCTTAAAATGTTTCCTGAGGATGGTTATTTCCTGAAATATAAGGCAGATATCCTCTGGATGGATGGCGAGATGCAGAAAGCGGCAGAGCTTTATCTTCAGGTAAAGAATAAGACAACTAACGGAATTGTATGGATGGAGATGGACAGATTCTTCAGAGGATACAAATCTGAAATCCTGAAAAGCTGTGAAGAGCTTATTGCAAACCACAACAAGAAGGAGGCTCTCGCATTGATGGAGCTGTGGAGTCGTCTGATACCTGAGGATGATGATATCCAGGGAGCATTATATCTGGCAAAAACAGTGTGTGCACGTACGCAGAGCGAGATAGAGAAAGAAATCGGTGAAATCCGGGCTGTGATCGGCACACAGATGATCACGCCAGTCAGTGTGGAGAAAAATCCGGGAAAAAGCAGAAAACAGATAAAATCAGATAGAACATCAGATGAAACATCGGCTGATGATGTGAATAAAAAAGTATCAGATCCGTCAGCAGAAACTGAAGAAGTTAAAGCGCCGGCGGATATACAGGTTAAAGTTTCAGAAGAACATAAGATGTACAGGAAAGCTCTTACAAGAGCATGGAAGCGGCTGGGGTATTCCGATGAGCTTGCAGAACTGCGCACCCAGATCATCTGTACAGGTGAGGAGAGCGAACTGGAGTGGCTTGCAGAACAGGTACGAAACCGTCAGTTCCGCAGAGAAGAGAAAGCCTGCGCTTATAAGCTGGTGGGTGATGTCAGGATGAAACAGGGACAGACCAGGGAGGCTTTTGCAAATTATAGGAAAGCACTGGAATATGAGATGCCTTCTTATGTAAGAACAGAGCTGTACCGTATTTTTATCAATGATCTGAACGATGGCAGCAGACAGGCGAAAAGCTTTGGAAAGAAGACGGATATTACAGTTGTGCTTGATAAATGGCTTGATAAATATGAAAGTATTGAAGATATTAAGAAGATCGTGCAGACTGTAACTGTTAAGTGACATCAATAGAAATGGAGTAAAGAGTTGAACAAAAAACAAAAGGTGATTTTATCATTATTACAGGAAATCGATGAAATATGCCGCCGGAATAAAATAGAATATTACCTCTCTCCACGACTGACACTCTGCGCAGTGGAAGGGCATCCTTTCCCACAGAATCCCATGTTTGGAGTTGTGCTGATGAAAACAGCGGATATGGAACGGTTCCGTCTGGCTGTGGATGAAGATCCAAGGGAAAAGAGAGCGCTGGAATCCATGAAGAGCCACAAATGGTTCTCAGGATTTTATCTGAGATACACCAATACAGATACTCTGTGCCTGAATCTGGACAACACCAGAGACTACGCATTCCCGGGAATAGGAGTCAATATTTTTCCGCTCAGAACGCCGGCAGCTTCTGTAAAAGCAGAACGCAGATTATCCAGAGATGAGAATGCATGGACAGAGCTCTGTCATATCAACTATGCAGATAGAAATTTCAGGAGCAGGGTGAACCGTACAATTATGCGGCTGCAGTGCATGATAACCGGGCGCCAGGGACAGGCTGCACATTTGTATGACAGACTTGTCAGATCCTGCCAGCAGCCCGGAGCAAATAAATATATCCTCAAAAGAAGAAAACAGACTACCGTTTTCCCTGCAGAAATTTTTGCGCAGAGTAAACGTGTCACTCTAGAAGGTGCAGAACTCCAGGTTCCGGCAAAAACCGCAGAGTATCTTACCATAAGCTATGGAAAGAATTATAAAGATGCAAAGGAACCCCGCTATGTGACACCCATTGCGTTGGTGGTCAGTGCGAGAGTAAGCTATACACAGTTCTGGAAAGAATCCGGAAACTTTGAGAAATACTGTAAAGAGCGAATGAAAAATGCCCGCAAACTTGCCAGAAGCAGGCGGCACAAAGACTACTTCAATGAATGCTGGGATTATGTAGAGTTCTGTGGGGAGCGCATGAATCTGAGTGTTTCCTATGAGAAGCAGAAAGACTACATTAAGAACTTGTATAAGAATGAAGATTATATGACACTTGAGAGGGTATTTCGTCCCTATTTCAAGATGATGCAGAAGAGTCTGCAGAAGAATGAACTCTTTGCAGAGGACGAAGAGATTTTTGACATTTATGTAGACGTACTGGAGAAAACAGGAAAGACAGTACAGAGAAGTAAGATCGGCACGCTGATCTGACGGGAGGGAACATGAAACTTTCAGATTATATTGTTACGTTTTTGCAGAAAAAAGGAATCCGCCATTTCTTCGGCTATCAGGGAACCATGATCGCACATCTGGTAGACTCCATTGAGAGAAATCCGGAGACAGAGAATCATTCCGGTTACAATGAACAGGGGGCAGCTTTCGCAGCCTGCGGATACGCACAGGCGAAGGAAGAATGTGCCTGCGCCTATGCTACCAGCGGACCGGGAGCCATCAACCTTCTGAGTGGTGTGGCAGATGCCTATTATGATTCCCTGCCTGTGATCTTTCTCACAGGACAGCTGAACACTTATGAGTATTCAGGGATTAAGGGGCTGCGTCAGCAGGGATTTCAGGAGACAGATATTGTGGCAATGGCGAAACCGATCACCAAATATGCTGTCCAGATACGAAACCCTGAGGACATTGTGGAGGAATTAAATAAAGCATACCATATTGCAACCACAGGACGCAGAGGACCGGTGCTCATCGATCTTCCCATGAATATCCAGAGAAGTGAAGTGGAGAATCCGGTCTATGACATGACTTTTGAGGACAAACATACAGATGCAGCTGCAGCACAGCAGGCGGCAGATACGATTCTGGAAGCACTGGAACAGGCAAAACGTCCGGTGATCATGCTGGGCCATGGCGTGGACAGCAGCTTCAGCCAGCAGAAACTGATCCGCTTTGCACAGAAGAGACAGATTCCGATCATCACCAGCGTTCTGGCGAAATCAGTTCTGGGATACGACCATCCGCTGAATTTCGGGTGTATCGGCGGTGCCTATGGACACCGTTATGCAAATATGATCGCCAATGCAAAAAGCGATCTGCTTCTCTGTTTTGGCATTTCTTTGTGTACCAGACAGATCGGAACCAAAGTACATGAATTTGCCAGAGGTGCAAAGATCATACGTATAGATATTGATCCATACAATCTTCAGAGAGATATCCATGAGAATGGTGAGAATGAGGTAAAGCTTCAGGCAGAGACAGGAGCAGTGATTGATTGTCTTGCAAAAGTGGATGATCCTGATATAGAGGGTGTAAGTGACTGGTTGAATGTCTGCACAGAGATTAAAGAAAATCTTCAGGCAGTTGATGATGCCACACCAGAAAGATATCCGAACCGTATGATCGCAGACCTCAGTGATATGCTGGAGGATACCTCCGCGATCGCAGTGGATGTAGGACAGCATATGGTATGGAGTTACCAGTCATTCAAGAATCATGAAGGACAGAAGCTTCTTTTCTCCGGCGGTCATGGCGCTATGGGCTATGGACTTCCGGCTGCAATAGGAGCCTATTATGCAACAGGAAAACCAACTGCCTGTATTTGTGGAGATGGTGCACTCCAGATGAATATCCAGGAACTGGAGTGGGTGAAGAGAGAGAATCTTCCTGTTAAGATCATGGTTATGAATAATGAAGCACTTGGCATGATCCGTCACCTGCAGAGAGATTATTTTGACTGCTTGTTCGCAGGAACCACAGACGGCTGCGGTTTTGCTTCCTGTAATTTCGCAGAGGTGGCAAAGGCTTACGGCATTCCCGCACTGAGAATGCTCTGCGATGCAGTCAGAGAAGAAGCACCGGAATTTCTGGAAGGGGAAGGCCCGAAACTTCTGGAAGTTATGCTGGAGCATGGAACTTTTGCATATCCCAAGACCTGTCTGGGTGAACCGATCCATAATCAGCAGCCATATGCACCGAAGGAAGTTTATGACAGACTGATGGAATTGTAGGAGTGAAGAATATATTTCGGTAATGTGGAATATATAATATAGAAGGAATTTTTTTGCAGGCAGTCTGTTTTATGGAAGTGGGGAGACTCCCGCATGACAGAGAACAGATCTGTCTGTATTATAGATGAATAAAAAGAGGGAATACAAAATGAGCAAGGTAACAGTGATCACAGGCGGCACCTCCGGAATCGGACGCGGTATTGTGGAGAAGATACTGGCAAACTCAGCAGAAGATGATCTGATCTTTGCCACTTACGCTCACAATGCATATAAAGCCAATGAATTCTGGGACAGCCTGAAACCGGAAGACCAGGAGAAGCTTATTATTCTGAAAGCGGACATGTCTTCCTATGACGATATGATGAATTTCGTCGGAGAAGTAAAAGAGAAAGCAGGACATGTAGACTGGCTGATCAGCAATGCGGGAATCAGCACTTACGATAAATTTCAGGATTACACTTTCGAGGAATGGAATAAGATCGTAAATACCAACCTGTCTGTACCTGTATTTATGATCAAAGAATTTATGCCTGTTATGACAGAAGGCGGAAGAGTACTCTTCATGGGTTCCTATGCAGGGCAGCAGGCATACTCCTCCTCTTTGGTATACGGCGTGACCAAGGCTGCCATCCACTTCCTTACCAAATCGCTGGTAAAGGAATTTGAGCCAAAAGGCATCACAGTCAATGCCATTGCCCCCGGTTTCATCCAGACGCCCTGGCATGAGAACCGCACACCGGAAAGCTACGAACGCATCAACCGAAAGATTGCACTGCACAGATTCGGTGAGATCAAAGACGTGGCAGATATGGCGTACAGTATACTTACCAATAACTACATGAATGGAAGTATTGTGGACATTCATGGTGGGTATGATTACTTCTGATAAAGTTAAAAAAAGAATCCCCGACAGATTTTTCTGGCAGAAACTTCGGTTTCTGGTGTTTCGGTTGTTTTTCAGTTTGTAAATGTAACAATCTTATCATCATCTGCCACCTGAGATTCAGATTTATAGTCATTTTTCCCAACATTACATTTGCTTTTGACAAAAGAAGAGTATTTCTTCTGTTTGACAATCTCTCCACAGGTCCATATAATGAAATACAAGACATAACTGCCAGCCTGTAGAAAGGACTGGCAGTATATGACTTTACCATAAGCAGAGCGAGAGCGGGGGAGAGCTGCGTATGAAAAGATTTGATGATAAGAACGGCACAGATGATAAAAAGAAGCGAAAGCGGGTTCTGTTTATGGCAGGACTGATCGCAGTGATTATCATTACAGCTGCCTTATTTTATTTTAATAGTTTTGTGATGAAAACAGAGAATTCCAGAGCCAGAGATTCTCTTCTGGAATGGACAGAGCAGAATGCAGCACTTGTCGGAAGCCGGATTGATATGTACTATGATCTTCTGGAGTGTGCGGCAGATTATATCAGTGATATGCCTTTAGATGAAGTACAGCCAGAGGAGATGCTGAGGGAGAAATTTCACCGTCACACAGAGGAGTTTGATTCGCTGAAGATTATCAGTGAGGATGGCCGCTGCGTGCAGGACGGACAGGCTTATTCCCTGAAAGAATACTTCCTGATGGCTATGTTAGGTAACAGGGGTCTGGCAGAAAATGGATATTCCTATGCAGATGGAGTGATATTGTCAGTACCTGTCAAAAATGAGGCACAGCAGATTAAGGGAGTGCTCTGTGGGACGCTTCCGTGCAGCAGTCTGGACGTATATGGAAAGGCAGACCGTAGAAAAGGATATGCAGGGCTTTTTGTGATGGATAATCATGGAAAATATATTGTGTCTGATGGCGGCAATGACACTTTTGGTAATGATTTCCTGACCTGGCTGGAGGGGCGTGAACTGAGTCTGCCGATTTCCGATATTAAGTCCCAGATGGACAGTGGATTCCAATATTACTTTGCGATTTCAGATGAAGATGGAGATTATATGGTGACTGCGGCACCTGTGGACGGTACGAAGCTGTTTGCGGTAACAATGGCTGATAACAGGTATATTCATCAGGCAGGACTCAGATACCGGATATGGGTATTTGTGATTACTCTGGTGATCATCCTGAGTCTTATAGCAGTTACTGGAGTTTATCTGTATTTCCGGCGTGAGGACAGAATCGCTATCCGCAATCTGAACCGTCAGCTTATGCTGAATGAGGAAACTTACCGCATCACAGCAAGGGAGAGTGACCTGTGTGTTTTTACTTATGATGTGGAAACAGAGCAGATACAGTTTCTGAATGACAAATATCAGAATCTGGGACTGGATCAGTCGGAACTCAGCGTACCGGTTCTGCTTCGGAAAATCAGGGAGATTAATCCGGAAACCTGTTCTGTAATCAGGGATATATTCGCCAGGGCAGATTCTGCTGAAGCTTTGCATTCACAGAAGGTGAAGGTGTGGGCAGGAGGACGTATGCGGTATCTGCAGGTCAAGACTACGAATCTGTACGATGAATCGGGAAAAGTGTCCCGTATGGTCGGCAGTATCGAGGATGTTACGGATATGGAGAATGATATGCTCAAGCTTCAGAAGGAGGCAAGGACGGATCTTCTGACAGGTGCCATGAACAGGGCAGCGGGCACATCTGCCATAAACCGGATGCTTGTGCAGGAACTTCATCCGGGATGTGTAAATACTTTTGCTATTGTGGATCTGGATAATTTCAAAACGCTCAATGATGTCATGGGACATATGTGGGGAGACAGGGCTCTCTGCGAGGTTGTCCTGATCATGAAGAAGCATTGCAGGGCTCAGGACATCGTCTGTCGTCTGGGCGGTGATGAGTTTGTGGTATTTCTGCCGGATATGACCAGGGAAGTGGCGGAGGAGAGTCTGCGTGTACTTTCTGCGAAGCTGCATATTGATTATGTGAAAGAAAACCTGGAGGTAATGATCTCCGCATCTATGGGGATTGTTTTCTCAGATGGAAGAGATATCACTTTCCAGGAACTGTATGAGGAGGCAGACGGATGTCTGTATCAGGTGAAACGTACCTTCAAGGGTTCCTATCATATTTCAGACAAAGCCGACCGGGTAAAGGCAGACTAGTACAGCGTTTCGTAAATAACTATACCAATCGCGTAGGATGCGGATTCGAGTGTGCTGGTATAAAAACGCAGGCGTAGCGGGCTACGCTGAGGCTTTTAGACCTGTGCAATCGGATTCGCAGACAAGTGAGTGGTATAGTTATTTCGAAAACGATGTACTAGGGAAGTTCCTGTAAAAAATATGCGATGAAATATAGGCATAAATAATAAGAAAAGACTTGACTTAGGCATGCTATGTGTGATAAACTTGACAAGCGACATGGAAGTTAGGTCTTTTTTTTATGCCCGAAAAGATGACGGATACATCGTCAGGCATGAGGAAAATGACCATGCAAATGAAAACACTGGAGGTGGAAGTTGTGCGCGTTAAGATTACATTAGCATGTACCGAGTGCAAGCAGCGTAACTACAATATGACTAAGGAGAAAAAGAACCATCCTGAGAGAATGGAAACTCAGAAATATTGTAAGTTCTGCCGCAAACACACTCTGCATAAGGAAACAAAGTAATCCAAGGTAACTGGACGAAACAGTTACTCACAGAGAATTGTGAGGTCAGGCTATGCAAGGAAATGAAAAATCTGCTGGCAAGAGCCAGAAGAAGAGTTGGTTTCAGGGACTTCAGTCAGAATTCAGGAAGATTGTCTGGACAGACCGCAATGAACTGATTAAGCAGACTATCGTGGTAGTTTGCGTGTCGATCGTGCTTTGCGTACTGATCAGCGTCATGGATTCATTTATTCTCGAAGGCATTAATCTTTTAATGAAATAAGGATAAGGTGATTGTATGTCAGAAGCGAAATGGTATGTTGTTCATACTTATTCCGGGTATGAGAACAAAGTAAAAGTCGATATTGAAAAAACCATCGAAAACAGACACCTGGAAGACCAGATCCTTGAAGTTCGTGTTCCGCTGCAGGAAGTGGCTGAGCTGAAAAACGGGGCTCTGAAACAGGTTCAGAAGAAAATGTTTCCTGGCTATGTACTTCTCAACATGGTTATGAATGACGATACATGGTATGTTGTCCGTAACACCAGAGGTGTGACAGGCTTCGTTGGACCAGGGTCCAAGCCGGTACCGTTGACCGAGGAAGAGATGCTTCCTCTTGGTATCAAGAAAGAGGAAATTCAGGTCGATTTCGCAGAGGGTGATACAGTTGTTGTCACAGGCGGTGCCTGGAAAGATACCGTTGGTGTTATCACTGCCCTTAATGTGCAGAAACAGACAGCAACGATCAATGTTGAACTTTTCGGCCGCGAAACGCCGGTAGAAATTAGTTTCGCAGAAATCAAACAGATGTAACAAGCAAAGGTAACAATATCGTGGGAGGGACCATAAACCCCCGCCAATACCACATAGGAGGTGCCGAAAAATGGCAAAGAAAGTAACAGGATATATCAAATTACAGATTCCGGCTGGTAAAGCAACTCCAGCACCACCTGTAGGTCCAGCTCTTGGACAGCACGGTGTAAATATCGTTCAGTTCACAAAAGAGTTCAATGCAAGAACAGCAGATCAGGGAGACTTAATCATTCCTGTAGTTATCACTGTTTATGCAGACAGAAGTTTCAGCTTCATAACCAAAACTCCGCCGGCTGCAGTTCTTCTTAAGAAAGCTGCTAAGATCAAATCAGGTTCCGGCGTACCGAACAAGACAAAAGTTGCTAAGGTTACTAAAGCTCAGGTTCAGGAAATCGCTGAACTTAAGATGAAAGACTTAAATGCAGCATCCCTCGAAGCAGCTATGAGCATGATTGCTGGTACTGCAAGAAGTATGGGAATCGAAGTAGTTGATTAATTTTAATATTAAATAGTAAGTGGGAGGGCGTTCCCCGCAAATACCACAGGAGGTTATAGAAATGAAACGAGGAAAGAAATACGTGGAAGCTGCTAAAGCAGTAGACCGCGCTACATTATATGATACCGCAGAAGCTATCAGCTTAGTTAAAAAAGCTGCAGTTGCTAAATTTGACGAAACTATCGAAGTTCATATCCGTACAGGCTGCGATGGACGTCATGCAGACCAGCAGATCCGTGGTGCAGTAGTTCTGCCACATGGTACTGGTAAAAAAGTTCGTGTTTTAGTATTCGCTAAAGATGCTAAAGCTGAAGAAGCAAAAGCAGCAGGTGCTGAATTCGTAGGAGCTGAGGATCTTATTCCGAAGATCCAGAACGAAGGATGGTTAGACTTTGACGTTGTTGTTGCAACTCCAGATATGATGGGCGTTGTAGGTCGTCTTGGTCGTGTACTTGGACCGAAAGGTTTAATGCCAAACCCGAAAGCTGGTACAGTAACAATGGACGTTACTAAAGCAGTTCACGATATCAAAGCAGGTAAGATTGAGTACCGTCTTGATAAAACCAACATCATTCATGTTCCGGTTGGTAAAGCATCCTTTACAGAGGAACAGTTAAGCGACAACTTCCAGACGCTGATCGATGCTATCGTTAAGGCTAGACCAAGCACACTGAAAGGTCAGTATTTAAAGAGCGTTGTTATTACTCCGACAATGGGACCTGGTGTGAAGATCAACCCGATGAAATTAGCATAATAGATTTTAGCAATTTAAGACTCTCGGAGATGCTCCGGGGGTCTTTTTGCGTTTCTTTTTGGGGGTGGCGGGTATGGGGACGCACAGGAAAATATTTGTTTTCTGATACGGCTGCGGAGGCAGGAATACTAAGCTTCCGGAAATTTGCTAAAACCATGCCGGAAAAATTCAAACTCGCTTCGCTCAGACAGTGAATTTTTCCAGCATAACGCAAATTCCCGGAAGCTAAGTATTGCTACACCTCCTGTAGATGTATCAGAAAACAGATATTTTCCTGCGCTGTACAATGGTTTCGCAGGCGGGGGAAAACGGAAAGGTATTGGATATAGGGAGAAAGATGCAATATATGGGTGTGCAGGAATGGAAGATTACAGGATTTGGTAAGGGTGTGTTATAGTAGGGGGATGAATTAGAGATTTGTTAGATATATTTTTTCTGAGTAATGTTATAGAGGCAGACAGGAGGCGTTATTGTGGCTGGCAGGAGACAGAAAAAGAGCGGTGGAAGAAGTTATGCGTGGAGATACCGGGGCAGGATTGTGGCTTGTGTGTTTGTTGAGGTGATCATTATCTGTGCGCTGGTTATCATGATCGGATGGAATAAGGGCGTGAAGGAGTGGTTTGAGCAGTTTGAGCAGCCGGTTCTGAAGGAAGTGGATATCAGTGGTATCAACAGTCCGAATGCAATCCTGATGCAGGCCAGGGGAGGTAAGATTCTGGGTGAGATTAACGGGGAGGCTCAGATTTATCCGGCTTCTATGACGAAGATTATGACTGTGATACTGGGGATTGAGAATTTTGATGATCTGGATGAGAAGATTACTCTGACGGATGAGATGTTCTCCGGATTGTATGAGCAGGATGCTACACAGGCAGGTTTTCAGCCGGGGGAAGAGGTTCGGGTGATTGATCTTCTCTATGGTGCGATGCTGCCTTCGGGGGCAGAGTGCTGTATTGCGCTGGCAGATACAATCAGTGGTTCAGAGGCGGATTTTGCGGAGCTGATGAATAAGAAAGCAAGGAAGCTTGGAATGGAGAATACCCATTTCTGTGACTCTACAGGACTGCATAACCCGGATCATTACAGTACGGTTAAGGATATTGCTGTTTTGATGAAGTATTGCATTAAGAATGATACGTTTCGTGAGATTGTGGAGACCTCCAGACATTCTACCGGAGTTACAAATATCCACCCGGATGGAATTACTTACTACAGTACAATGTTTAAAAATCTGTCTGATCCGACAGTCACAGGTGGAAAAATCCTCGGTGGCAAGACCGGCTATACCAGTGAGGCAGGGCACTGTCTGGTGAGTTTTGCGGAGATTGAGGGCAGGGAATATATCTTTGTTTCCGCAGGTGCTTCAGGAGCAGATGGAAATACGATTCCGCATATTCAGGATGCTGTGACTGTTTATAACAGGGTTGGTGCGGCGATTGAGGCGAAGATGAATGATAATAATAAATAAAATCTCCCACAAATTGTGACGCACATCTTGTGGGGAGCATTTTCGTTACTGTTCACTGGTAATATCCCGCGAGGTGTTTTTTGTGAGCAAAGATCACAGAAAACCCGAGACATACCGCGCGAATTTATGCGATCAGCATAAATTCTGTGCATCGCGAAGTGTGTTACTGCGAACGGAGTGAACAGTAACGCATTTTCCAAATACACTCTAATGTTTATAGATTTTTATAGACATATTTTTATGTATGTGATATAATCAATCACATACAAAAGAACGATACGGGCTACAGAGGAGGTGAAAGTGGTGACAGACAGACAAATACTGGAAGCTGTTTTGACAGAGGTCAGAGGATTTGGGACGCGAATGGATAAATTCGAAAGTCGAATGGATAAATTCGAAAGCCAGATGAACCGAATGGAAGAAAGTCAGAAGCGTTTTGAGGAAGAGACCAGAAATAACTTTGCAGATATCAAACTGCATTTGGAGAACATAACGGATAAGAATATTTCTATCCTTGCAGAGAATCATCTGAATCTTATTAATAAGATGGATGTATCGGCTACCTGGATGAACAGGATTATGATTAATGAGGTTAGGATGAATGCTCTGACAGATCAGGTTGCCAGACTTCAGGCGAAATCCAGTTAAGCTTCCAATGATGAAAATACGAACGGATAAAAAAGGGAGAACCTCAATGGTTCTCCCTTTAAAAGGTTTATTTTATGCGATTTTCCGATAGAATTATTCTCCGAAGTATCTCTTAAGAAGACCTGCGAATGCTTTTCCGTGTCTTGCTTCATCTCTTGCCATTTCATGAACTGTATCATGGATAGCGTCAAGGTTAGCAGCTTTTGCACGTTTAGCAAGGTCTGTTTTACCAGCTGTAGCACCGTTCTCGGCTTCTACACGCATCTGAAGGTTTTTCTTTGTGCTGTCTGTTACAACTTCACCTAATAATTCAGCGAATTTAGCAGCATGTTCTGCTTCTTCATAAGCTGCTTTTTCATAGTATAAACCGATTTCCGGATATCCTTCTCTGTGAGCAACTCTTGCCATTGCAAGATACATACCAACTTCAGAGCATTCACCCTGGAAGTTTGCTCTTAAATCAGCCATGATGTCTTCGCTGGATCCCTGAGCAACACCTACAACGTGTTCAGCAGCCCATGACATTTCGCCATCCTGCTTTACGAATTTATCAGCCGGTGCCTTACATACAGGACAGGCTTCCGGAGCTTTCTCACCTTCATAAACATAACCACATACACTACATACCCATTTTGTCATAATTAAAATCTCCTTTTCTTTTTAATGAATTTATTAGGGATGCCAGAAAATAAATTGATTATCTCAGCATCGTTTAGTTCTTACTGCTTTCCGTCTGTGCGGTAGAAAAAGTAATTTTTTAATAATAGTAATTATTACTGTTTTCTGTGATTTAAGATTACCATACTTGATTGAAAAAGTCAAGTTTAATTTTAGCTTTTTTGCAACTTTTTATCATTAGTTGTTATTCCCAATTTAGCCACTAATGATGTAAGCAAAAACTACTTTGAACTATCAGAGTTGCCTTCTGTCTCTTTCAGGCAGTCCTCACACAGGCCGAAGAATCTGGCACTGTAATCAGTAATCTTTCCTTTGAAGTTCTCACCTGCAAGATCCATAATGTGGTGAATTCCCTCGCTCTCAAGGTCGATGATCCGCTCACATCTGATACACATGAAGTGGCAGTGCCTCTCGGTCCGCCCGTCAAAGTGATCCGCTCCGGCGAAAGAGGAAAGCTTCTTAATCTCTCCCAGATCAGCCAGCAGAGATAAGTTGCGATATACCGTACCGAGGCTGATATTTGGATAGATGAGCTTCATATTCTCATATACCACATCGGCAGTAGGATGATCTGTTCTGGTTCTTAGAAACTCTTTGATCGATTCCCTCTGACGGCTGTATTTCAGTGTCGCCATGGTATTCCTCCCTTCCCTGTTTACTCGCAAATGATTTATCATAACTGTTCAGGATAGTTGCAGTTATAATCTGTTCAATAACGATAATCATTACTGATATTGATACTATACAATATTGGATTGAAATTGTCAAGATATAAAATTATTATTTTATAGAATTGTTATAGTTTGGTTACTGAGAACGGAGTGAACAATAACGATGTGGGTTTACAAATCCACCAAAATGTGCTATATTTTCCCTATAACAGGAAATAACTATTTCCTATAGCTAACAGCGTTCCACGATCACAGAGCGGAGTGCTGTCACGAAATAACACAAACTCATTGAAGAAGAGAGTAGATCCGCAGACCGTATTACAGAGAAATCCCCATGGATCACATATCACAGATTCAAAGGCTGAGAGGGATATGCAAGGAGCAGGTTGAAGATGGCTTCCGAGAGGCACTGCTGAGGGCCAACAGCTTTAGGCAGCGACAGGCACGCCTGTTACAGCGTAGAGGTATCACAACGTACCTCCCAAGGTTTCCCCGCGCGAGCCCGGAAACGAACAGAAGTGGTAACACGGGTAATACTCGTCTTCTCAGATAATCTGAGGAGACGTTTTTTATGTTATAGGAAATTACTCTGTAATGTTCCTATAACATAAAAAAGCCCTCCGGGCAGGATCACACTGCGACAGAGAGGAATTATTTCCCCCAACACCAGTTCCTTCCTACCATGAAGAATTTATGTTTTTCTTCCATAAATAAGGAGCAGTTGTTACCATTTTTAAACACCAGCTTCGGAAAATATAATTGTTTTCTGTGCATTTGCAGGGAGTGTAGCAACTCTTAGTGCCTGGAAATCTGCGTTATTCGAAAAAATCTCACTGTCTGAGCGAAGCGAGTTTGAGATTTTTTCGAATGGTTTTAGCTGATTTTCAGACACTTAGAGTTCCTAGCTCCCGAAACCGCACAGAAAACAATTATATTTTCCGGAGCGTCCACATTCAAAAAAGGAGACAACAAACCATGGAAAAACAGAAATACTACATCACTACCGCCATTGCCTATACATCTGGCAAACCGCACATCGGCAACACCTATGAAGTAGTTTTAGCCGACGCCATTGCCCGCTACAAACGTCAGCAGGGCTACGACGTATTCTTCCAGACAGGAACCGATGAACATGGTCAGAAAATCGAATTAAAAGCCGAAGAAGCCGGAATCACCCCAAAAGAATTCGTAGACAACGTATCCGGTGAGATCAAAAGAATCTGGGATCTGATGAACACATCCTACGACAAATTCATCCGTACCACAGATGAAGACCACGAAAAACAGGTCAAAAAAATCTTCAAAAAAATGTACGCAAAAGGCGACATCTACAAAGGACACTACGAAGGAATGTATTGTACACCATGCGAATCTTTCTTTACAGAATCTCAGCTTGTAGACGGCAAATGTCCGGACTGCGGCCGCCCATGTGTACCTGCAAAAGAAGAAGCATATTTCTTCAAAATGAGCAAATATGCCGACAAACTCATTGACTACATCAATACACACCCGGACTTCATCCAGCCGGAATCCCGTAAAAACGAGATGATGAACAACTTCCTTCTCCCGGGACTTCAGGATCTTTGCGTATCCAGAACTTCCTTCAAATGGGGAATCCCGGTAGACTTTGATCCGAAACACGTAGTATATGTATGGCTTGATGCCCTTACAAACTATATTACAGGAATCGGCTACGACTGTGATGGCGAAAGCACAGACCAGTTCAATAAGCTCTGGCCTGCAGACCTGCATCTGATCGGTAAAGACATCATCCGTTTCCATACAATTTACTGGCCGATTTTCCTGATGTCACTGGATCTGCCGCTTCCGAAACAGGTATTCGGACATCCATGGCTTCTCCAGGGTGATGGTAAGATGAGTAAATCCAAAGGAAACGTAATCTATGCAGATGAACTGGTAGACTTCTTCGGTGTAGATGCAGTCCGCTACTTCGTACTTCATGAAATGCCATTCGAGAATGATGGTGTGATCACATGGGAACTGATGGTAGAGCGTCTCAATTCTGAACTCGCTAACACCCTTGGAAACCTTGTAAACCGTACCATTTCCATGTCAAACAAATATTTCGGCGGTGTGGTAGAAAACAAAGGCGTTACAGAACCTGTAGATGATGATCTGAAGAACTTCATTCTCTCCGTACCTGCCAAGGTAAACGAAAAAATGGATAAACTCCGCGTGGCAGATGCAATGACAGAAGTATTCACAATCTTCAAACGCTGCAACAAATACATCGACGAAACAATGCCATGGGCTCTTGCTAAGGATGAAGAGAAAAAAGACCGTCTTGCAACAGTTCTCTACAATCTGGTTGAGGGAATCTGCATTGGTGCGGTTCTGCTGAAATCCTTTATGCCGGAAACAACAGAGAGAATCCTTGCCCAGTTAAATGCACAGGACAGAGAACTGGAAGACCTTAAGACCTTTGGCCTCTATCCGTCAGAAAATAAAGTAACTGAAAAACCGGAGATTCTTTTCGCCCGCCTTGACCTGAAAGAGGTACTTGCAAAGGTGGCAGAGCTTCATCCGCCGAAAGCAGAAGAACCTGCAAAAGAAGAAAAAGAAGACGTAATTGATATTGAAGCAAAACCTGAGATTACATTTGAAGATTTCGGCAAGCTTCAGTTCCAGGTTGGTAAGATCATCAAATGTGAAGAAGTAAAAAAATCAAAGAAACTGCTCTGCTCACAGGTACAGATCGGCAGCCAGGTGCGCCAGATCGTATCCGGAATCAAAGCACACTACAGTGCAGAAGAAATGGTAGGTAAGAGGGTTATGGTAGTCACAAACCTGAAACCAGCCAAACTTGCCGGTGTACTCAGTGAAGGAATGATCCTCTGCGCAGAAGATGCAGACGGAAACCTTTCCCTGATGGTACCGGAAAAGGAAATGCCTGCAGGTGCAGAAATCTGCTGATCTTTGTATTACTGAGAACAAAGCGAATGGTAGCGAAAATGTGTGAAAACTTACGAATATTATCTTGACAAATACACTCTCAAAAGCTATATTAATATTTAGATAAAGGGGAGTGACTGACTCATGAGTATTCATGGTGTCGTCAATTTCGGTGGGTAAAGACTCCAACCGTATCGTGATGAACAGGCGAGGCTTTTATTGTATGTTCCCGTACAATAAGAGCCTCGCTTTTTGTAAAAACTTAAACAGGGGGATTTTGATCATGTCACAGGGTTTTAATCATTTTGATGAGAACGGAAACGCAGTTATGGTAGACGTTTCCGGGAAAAATATCACTTACAGAACAGCAGTTGCCACAGGCGAGATTCATGTAGGAGAAGCAATCATGGAGGCTGTGAAAGAGGGTTCTGTGAAAAAGGGAGATGTGCTTGGAGTAGCACGTGTAGCGGGGATTATGGGAGTGAAAAGGACTTCTGAGTTGATTCCCATGTGCCATCCGCTTCCGATCCAGAAATGTTCCGTAGACTATGAACTGGATGAGACAAACGGAATTATCCGCGCTTTCTGTACAGTGAAAACAGAAGGCAAGACCGGTGTGGAAATGGAGGCACTGACAGGGGTTCAGGTGACGCTTCTGACGATTTATGATATGTGTAAGGCAATTGACAAGCATATGGTAATGTCCAATATTCATCTGGTTGAAAAGACGGGTGGTAAGAGTGGAGATTTTCATTTTTGATATCCACGAATTACTCTGCGATTTGCAAAATATTTGTTGGGTAAAATGAAAGAAATGTGTATAATGGAAATACAGAATGGCAGATAACGAAAAAATTATCTGCCCGACAGGGAGGTTTTTCTAAAATGAAAAGAGTAGCGATCATTACATCCAGTGATACGGGATATCGCGGAGAACGTGAGGATTTAAGCGGACCTGCGATCCGAGAGATTGTTGAGAAGAATGGATATGAGGTTGTGTCTGAAGATGTTCTGCCGGATGACAGAAAGATGTTGTCAGAGAGAATGGCGGAAATTGCAGACAGCGGCACAGCGGAACTGATCCTGACAACAGGCGGAACCGGTTTTTCACCCAGAGATATTACACCGGAGGCAACGGAGGATATTATTGACAGACGTGTACCGGGGATTCCGGAGGCAATGCGTGCGTACAGCATGACTATCACGAAACGCGCCATGCTCAGCCGTTCTACGGCAGGTATCCGAAAAAAAACACTGATCATCAATCTTCCGGGAAGTCCGAAAGCTGTAAAAGAGAGCCTGGAGTATATTATTGATGCGCTTGGACATGGCATTGAGATCATGACAGGGGAAGCAGGGAACTGCGCAAGATAACTGATGGCGATAACAGGGATAAGAAAGCAGAGTAGCGTCAGAATGTACTGACGAAAAGAGAAATCGGTGAGCCAAAGCAGAGAAGATAAGCTGACGGCAATAAACGGAAGAGCAGGTACGAAAACAGTATCTGAAACGAAAACAGGAAGGTAAAAGGGACAATCTTATGGGAAAAGTAATTGCGGTTTGTACAAGTGAAAGAAAGGGAATACAGAAGACAAGTGTTCCGGAGATTAAAGTAATTGAGGACTGGGGAATCGAGGGTGATGCCCATGCCGGCAAATGGCACCGTCAGGTAAGTCTGCTCTCTTTTGACAAGATTGAAGATTTTCGCGCCAGAGGTGCAGAGGTAGAAGACGGGGCATTCGGAGAGAACCTGGTGGTTCAGGGAATCGACTTTGCCACACTTCCGATCGGTACGAAATTCCAGTGCAATGATGTAGTCCTGGAGCTGACACAGATTGGAAAAGAATGCCACAGCGGATGTGCGATCTTTAAGAAAATGGGCGAGTGCATTATGCCGAAACAGGGAGTTTTTACGAAGGTTCTCCACGGAGGTGTGATCCACCCGGGGGATGAGCTGGTAATTTTGTAACAGATCTTTTAACCGGATTATAGCAATCCTCATAAATAATGTATATTGATCCGGCTTATCAGAGCGCGAAATCCTGCGTCAGATATCCTTGACGTGTGTTGTTTACAGGGAGTGCTATAAATTAAGATTACATGAGGAGATTGGAAAAAATGATTATTGATACACATGCGCACTATGATGACGAGGCCTTTGACACAGACAGGGAAGCGCTTCTTATGTCTATGTACGATGGAGGGATTGAGAAGATTGTGAATGTCTGTGCATCTGTAGGCGGTTTTCAGGATACTGTGAAGCTGATGGAGAAATATCCTTTTGTATATGGAGCAGTGGGAATCCATCCGGATGATGCAGATAAGATGACACAGGAGACTCTGGATGAGATTCGCAGATTATCCCATATGGACAAGATGGTGGCAATCGGTGAGATCGGGCTGGACTATTACTGGCATAAGGAAGAAGAGGAACATCAGATCCAGAAGAAAATGTTTCGCGCCCAGCTTGACATTGCCAGAGAAGAGAAGCTTCCGTTTATGATCCACAGCAGAGAAGCTGCCGAGGATACTCTGAATATCGTCAGAGAATATATGCAGGGTGGTATGTATGGCGGTATCATTCATTGTTTTTCATACAGCAGGGAGATTGCGGCAGAATATCTGAAAATGGGACTGTATCTGGGAATCGGCGGAGTTGTCACTTTTAAGAACGCAAAGAAACTGAAAGAGACGGTTCAGTATGCACCCCTGTCTCAGCTTGTTCTGGAAACAGACTGTCCCTATATGTCTCCGGAGCCAAACAGAGGTAAGAGAAATTCGTCATTAAATCTGCCTTATGTAGCACAGGCAATCGCAGAACTGAAGGGAATTACAGCAGAAGAGGTCATTGATGTAACCAGACAGAATGCAGAGAAACTGCTGGGAGTTTAACCGGATCAGGTAGCGAAGCGGATTGCGAATATCTGCGTAATTAAAAAAGATGCCGACTAATTACAGTCAGCATCTTTTTTGTATACAAATCGGGAATTCATCAATAACCACTGTCGTCGGAAGAGTCTTCGGTTCCGTCTGATGTGTCTGCCTGATATTCCCAGGAGTGGATGGATTCTGTATCTTCCACTACATTTCCGGTAGTTTTGTCGATCATGTTGCCCTCCCAGTCAAACTTGACGTTCAGCAGGTTTGTATTTGTGGAAGGCTTCACATTCATGGACATGATTTCCTTAAATTTAGCTTTCAGGTTATCGAGAGTAAACTCATCACCGATCACATTTCTTACACTGTGGGAAGAAGCAAGTTCTTCTGTATAATCATCCAGCATATATGGTCCGTATTCTCCGTTATCGTGATTATAATGCATGACCATAGGTTTCACTTCCGGAGAAAGGATCTGGATGGTTGATTTGCCGTTCAGAGTTGATTTCTGTATGGTAAAACTTGCCATTCCTTCCAGAAGTTCCGGGAGTTCCTGCTGGGTGGAAACGAAGTTTCCGAGGGAGTAGAATATGGTGGTATTGTGTCCCTGGTCATCAGAAAGCTGTCCGTAAGGCTGAAGCACATGCGGATGACCGCCAATGATCACATCAACACCCTGCTGCATCAGAAAAGCGGCCCATTGTTTCTCGTATTCATTTGGCATGGTTTCATCTTCTGTTCCCCAGTGAGCCACAAAGATGATGCAGTCGCTGATTTCTTTGGCTTTCTGGATCATTGTGGTGATCTTATCCTTATCAAAGAGATCGATCATGTACTCATATCCTTCGCCTGCACCGGAATTATTGGTGCCGTATGTATAGTCAAGAAAAGCAATCTTAATACCATTCACTTCTTTTACTTTGACAGTGTCTGCATCTTCCTGGGTGGCGTGGATGCCAAGTACAGGAATATCCGGATAATTGGTGCTCCAGAAATCCAGAGTACTTTTCAGATAGTCATATCCATAATCATCGGCGTGATTTGTGGCAGATTCCACTACATCAAACCCTGCTTTGATAATGGCATCTCCCACTTCCTGGGGAGTGGCAAAAGAAGGATAAGTGCTGACAGCATCGTGGCTTGGAGCAAAAACCGTTTCCTGGTCGATCATGGCTACGTCTGCAGCCTGGATCTGGTCCAGAACATGAGTGTAGATATGGTCATAATTCCATATGCCGGAGTCATTTTCGCCGGATTCATACAGCTTGCTGTGATAAAGATTATCTCCAACAGCAATTACACTTGCAGTGGAGATGACAGGTGTTTCAGCTTTGATCTTATCCTGCTGTTCCTTGAGAGCCGCTGCTTCTGCTGCTTCTTTCTGCGGTTTACGGATCAGGGTGTAATCCATCTGATGCATCACCAGAACAAGCAGAACCAGAATAATAACAGAACACAGAAGACTGATCCGGGAGTTGATTCTCTCCCGTAAATTAAGTGGCATATTATTTTTTTTCATAGAAAATTCCCTTTAACTAAAATAGTTCTTAACAGTGAGAGTGCTGAACAGTTACAGCAATCTGCAGCCTGTATTGCTGTCCTCAGTACCGTATCTCAAATTCATTGCAGACTGCATACGGAAATGAGACAGGAGCGTATGAACTGTAATCTATCTATTCATTATAACAAATTTCATGGTTCAAAGAAAGAATTAAGAGAGAAATTCTTTGAAAACCTGCCAGAAATGCTTTGTGAGACAAAGTATTTTAGTGTATAATAGGTAGCAATATAACCATGAATGTACAAACATGCTACAGCAATGCTATATGGAATTGCTTAAGCAAAAAGAGGGAGGTAACCGGATGAACCATTATGAGGCAATTAATGATGTACTGGTCAATTTATTTAATGAGATTCTGGACCTGGAAGAACGGGCATTGATTACGGGAGAATATAAGAATATTTCCGTCAATGATATGCACATTATTAATGCAGTAGGTATCCGGGAACAGAAGAATATGTCAACAGTAGCCAGAGAACTGAATGTGACTGTGGGTACATTGACGATCGCTGTGAATAATCTTGTAAAGAAGGGATATATCCAGCGTATGAGAAGTCAGGAGGACCGAAGGGTTGTGCTGATCTCCCTGACAGAACAGGGGAAGAAAGCTTATTACCATCATAAAGATTTCCATGAGAAGATGGTACTGGCTTTACTTAAAGGCCTAAATGTGGAGGAGACAGAGGCATTGACGAAAGCTCTGACCAAGTTGCAGGGATTTTTCAGATCATATCAGTAGAAGGAGTAAAGATGGAATATACTGAGAAGGATTTAGTAAAGATCGCAAAAAGGGAAAATAATACGAAGAGAAACTATCTGGTAGTGGATCCGCTTCAGGGAAAGCATATTCCGGTAGTGCCATCAAAGGCACTGGATTTATTTGCTGCTCTGGCAGATACTTTCAGGGAGAAATACAAAGATGAAAAACTTTTGCTGGTGGGCTTTGCGGAGACAGCAACTGCCATAGGTGCTCAGGTAGCGATTACTGTGGGGGCAGATTATATTCAGACCACCAGAGAAGTTATTCCCGGCGTGAATTATCTGTTTTTTTCCGAGGAACACAGCCATGCCACAGAGCAGAAGCTGGTAAAAGATGATATTGACAGAGCAGTGGCGGAGACGGATCGGATCATATTTATCGAGGATGAAGTAACTACCGGAAAAACAATTCGGAATATCATCAGTATTCTTGACAGGGAATATGACGGAAAATTTAAATATTCAGTAGCATCTCTGTTAAACGGAATGAGCGAGGAGAATCTGGAACGTTATAAGAGACAGGGGATTTCCCTGTATTATCTGGTAAAAACGGATCACAGTACTTACGGAGACAGAGCAGAAACATTTAAGGGAGACGGATTTTATTATAAATGTCCGGATAAGGCCACAGAGTATACAACGATTTATGTTAAAGACCGGATGGATGCCCGCAGATTGATTGATTCCGGGAAATATGAAGAAGCATGTGAGAATCTGTGGAGAGAAATCCGGGAGAAAACCGGAAACATGGCTGATAATATATCTGGCAAAAGAATACTGGTGATCGGCACTGAGGAGTTTATGTTCCCTGCACTTTATATCGGAAGAAAGATGGAAAAAGAGGGAGCCGAAGTAAGGTGCCATTCGACTACAAGAAGTCCCATTGCTGTGAGTCTGGAAAAAGAGTATCCCCTTCACAGCAGATATGAACTGAAAAGTTTATATGATCCGGACAGGAGAACGTTTATTTACGATATAGGAAAATATGACAAGGTATTGATTGTCACAGATTCCCCGGAAATAAAGGAGAGTCAGGAAACGCTGATAAATGCTGTCCGGATGCAGAACAAGGATATTACAGTTGTAAGGTGGTGCTGATTTGAGAAGTTCCTATTTAGAAGAAGATGTGATTTTATTATTGAAGGATATTACCGGGATGGTAGAACCTCAGCCTGCCAAAGTGCGGGAGAAACTGATTCAGTCCGGAAAACATTACAGCGAGATGCTGCCTGTTGAATATGTTCCTACAGATCAGTATATGCAGGTATATCATAATGCGCTGAAACATTATGCGAAGCCGGTTGCCAATGCAGTAGGAATGCTGGCAGATAAGATCATAGAGAATAAGGGAAAGAAAATTGTCCTGGTATCCCTTGCCAGAGCGGGAATCCCAATTGGTATCCTTGTGAAGCGATACATCAAATTCAAATATGGTATAAATGTGCCTCATTATTCCATTTCAATTATCAGAGGAAGAGGGATTGACGATAATGCCATGAAGTATCTGCTTGAAAAGTATAGACCGCAGCAGATTTTATTTGTGGACGGATGGATTGGCAAGGGTGCGATCCTGAATGAATTGAAGAAAGATATCTCTGCATATGAAGGGGTTTCTGCTGACATAGCGGTAGTGGCAGATCCGGCAAATGTTACGGAGCTTTGCGGAACACATGAAGATATCCTGATCCCAAGTTCCTGCCTGAACAGTACAGTATCCGGCCTTATCAGCCGTACTTTTCTGAGAGATGACATAATAGGCAGAGATGATTTCCATGGGGCAGTCTATTACGGAGAACTGACAGATTCTGATCTGTCATATGACTTTATTGAAACCATTGAAAAGGAATTTAATATGGAGAATACACCTGATCTGGAAAAAAGAGTGGAAAGTCAGGGTATTGATGAGGTAATAAATATAGGAAAGAATTTCGGTATTGACGATATTAATCTGATCAAACCGGGGATCGGAGAGACAACAAGAGTATTACTGAGGAGAATTCCCTGGAAGGTGCTGATCGATGAGCGATATAAGGGAAATCCTCAGTTGGAGCATATTGTCAGACTTGCCGAAGAGAAACATACACCTGTAGAATACTATCCACTTACACATTATAAATGCTGTGGAATCATTAAGAAGCTTGCGGATGCGTGAGAAGGGTAATACTTATTCTGTTATTCCGAAAACTTCTGAAAGATAAACTGTTTTCTCAGCCCAGTTCAGATGGGTTTTATATTCATTCATTCTTTCTCTGGTTTTGCTTCCTGCAACAAGGGAAGCAGAATCAGCATTCCAGTTTAAAATCGCCCGTGCGTCAAGGTAGTCATTTCGTGAAACCTGATAAGCTCTGTTTACTACAGGGATCTGTGAAGGGTGGATAACGGTTTTTCCGATGAAACCGCAAAGTCTGTCCTCCCGGATTTCCTGAATCATTCCTTCTTTCCAGCTGTCACCGGCATAATATTCCCATACAGGACCGGAAATCACATAATCCATACCATATACAGTGATAATATCTGAGAAAATATCTGAAACAGGTCTGATGCTGTGAATAGATTCATTGGCATGTCTGCGAAACCCAAACATATGGCACAGATCATTTCCGCCAACACGTATATTCAGTATAAGATCTTCAATTCTGGCTAAAGAATCCCTTAACAAATAGAGAATATCAATTCTGTTTCGCAAATCTATAATGGAAGGACTTTCGTAAATAGGCATCATGTAAAGCTTTTTTGCGACAAGTTCATTGACGAGGATCATCTGCTCAATATAACTTTGTGCGTTATCCGGGCTGAATTTAGGGACGATGAAACCGGTAACAATCTTAATGGATTTCCCAAGAGCTTTTGTTAATCTCTGAATCTGCTGTGGATTCCGAACCCGGATAAATATTTTGGGCAGATAGAATGGCTTTTGTTCATGCTGCATGAATATCTGGCTGAGAGAAGAAATCAGTATCTGCTCGGCTTCTTCAACATGATCGTCGTTTATGGTATCTTCAAGACAGAGAGCAAGAGAAAATCTGTTCCCGAATCTTTCATTTATCAGAGAATCAGTGATGGATATTCTGTTGGCAGGACAATAGAGTAATGGACCTACACTGTAATATAAAACATTATTTTTCATAACACTCCTTCTGACATATCTACAAAAATTCCCGTAAATAGGGTACCTTATAGAAATTCAATAAAATACTGCAGGTAATCCGGTCCATCACAGTGTGAAGGACCGAGTCAGCAGCTACATCATAGCACATTTCAGGGGAATAAGCCATAGAAAGAACAGGGGAATTTTCTTGAAATATAAATAGCAATATGATACAATTTTGAGGTAGAATTTATACGAAAATTTGGAGAAAATTATGGTTCCGCATTATTTTATGAAATTGCTGTAGAACTTATCATGAACAGAAATAAGATAAGCAGATATTGAAGGTGAGATACTTATATGTTGGAACACAAAAAAATTCAAAACCTCAGTGATTATTTTGTCGAACTGAACAGCAGGCGGGAGAAAGGTGTTTATTTCTACCGTATCAACGGATATTCTGAAGAAGTCGGCGAATTTATAAAGAAATATTATGATACAGCAAGAAGAACCGGAGTGGTTATCGAAGGGAAGATACCTAATCCCGATGAGGGGAATCTTGCATATTATAATGAAATAATGGGAATGGATTTTCAGATGAGTATGGATTTTATCCATGTCAGTCTGAGAAAATGGCTGCCAAGGATGAATGAGTTTCAGAGACAGAATGTGGCAGCCTCCATTTATGACTCTCTGGATTCCCTGCGAAAAGCCGGGAAAACCGAGAATATGCTCAGGAACGCATATATCAAGTTCATGTGCTGGCTGTATTATAAATTTGAACGCATTGTAAATCAGCTTGGAGAGAACCATATCCCTAAAATATTATATGAAGGGCAGATAAGCAATTATGAGTTAATGCTCATATCGATTCTTTCCAATGCAGGCTGTGATGTAGTACTGCTTCAGTATGCAGGGGATCAGGGATATCTGAAAACAGATCCGGGTTCCGTTCTCTCAGACAGTTTGCAGATGGAAGGTTTGCAGCCATTTCCGCAGGGATATTGTGTGAAAAAGGTCAGAGATGAGATTCAGAATGAACTCAACAATGAGAGACTGTATGGAATCAGACCTTCGCTTACAAATTGTACAAATGCATGGATAAAGGGAAACGGCCTGGATGATATCCGCGAGAGCATTCTGTTAAGGGGAAATGACAGCCGTTTTTTTTATAACTGTTTCTGCAGGATTAACGGGGCAGAAGATAAGCTTACTTATGCAAATGAGTTATTCAGATTGCAGCAGGAACTGAGAAATTCAAAGAGAAATACGGTGGTCGTAAGTAAAGAGATTCCAAGACCAACGCCGCAGGAAATTTCAGAGATAAAGAGGTCAAACTATACATCCGGAGATCAGATGCTCCTGGGACTTGCGTGTAATATACAGTATGGAGCCAATCCGGAGCTTCAGCGGATCCTGCATAAAACATTTGTGGATGTTATGCTGGCTGAATCTCAGAAGGAAGGGGAAAATCTTAACAGATTGACAAACAGGGCAGTGTATCTGCTGTGCTGGATGAGAAGATATCTGCCGAAGCTGTTCATAAACTGGAAATCACCGGAGATTGGATGCTTTATTTATCTGGGGGGCTGCCGGAATGAAAACGAAGCTCTGTTTATGAGTTTCCTTGGGCGGCTGCCACTGGATGTGCTGATCTTATGTCCTGATCTGAACATTAAGTGCTGTCTGGAAGATAAACTTCTGTATGAGGTCAACTATCTGGAGAGTCTGGCGATCACAGAATATCCGGAAGAGAGTTCTCAGGTAAAGATTGGAACAGCCGCTTATCATGCGGAAAGAGAACTTGATACTCTGATGTATCAGGACAGTGGGATATACAGAAATCAGCAGTATGTGAAGGCGAATGTTATCAATCTGCAGACCATGTATGAAGAGATAAAACTACTGTGGGATCAGGAATTGAAATACAGACCTAATTTCAGCACAGTTAACGGTGTGGTAAATATTCCGGTTATTTTTTCAAAAATCTCAGGAGTGAAGGATGGAAGTGTTTCTCAGTACTGGGAATCCATAGCAGCACTGATCACAGAGGATACTGTTGTTGTGAAAAGTGCTCCGTACATTGAACCAACTGCCTCCGGTCCAATGAAAGCCTTTGCCGTAGAATTTTATAAAAACGGAAAGCTTCTGCGGAATAAAATAAAGAATCATCCCAGATATCCTTATCATCTTCTTCGGGAGGAAATGCAGGAATTTATACTTGACAAGCTGCAGCTTCTGATCGAGCGGAAACTGATAAAGGGTATTGGGGAAAATGGTACAGAATATACAGTGATCGCGCAGATTCTGGATCTGCCGAAGGAGATTCTGCGTCTGATCCAGAAATTTGATTTTACAAAAAAGAATCCGAAACTGATATATATTAATACAGGGGAGACGATGATTTCACTTCAGGATTCGATTCTTGTAACATTCCTGAACCTGGCAGGATTTGACATTCTGTTTTTTGTCCCTACAGGCTATCAGAGTGTGGAGAACTACTTTGCAGAAAAACTGATGGAAGAGCACCAGATCGGGGAATATAAATACGATATGCAGGTTCCGGATCTGAATAACATTTCGACAAACAGTACCCGCCCCTCATGGCGGAGAAAACTTTTCAGGAGAGGTTAGTAGATTATGGGACTTGATTTCGGTAAATCATCTATGGGAAATCCTGCTCAGGCCGGTAATGGTCTTCAGGAGAAAAATGAGATTGAAGTTGTGGAGAAATATGATATTGTCGCTGACAGGCAGCAGATGAATGCTGAGCTGGTCAATTCAAAAGAAGTGGACGATATTGTCAGCACGATCGAAGTTTACAATATGGATACCATTGTATCTTTTGGTGCGAAAGCAGCAGAGGAGATTTCCAAGGCATCTGATGTGGTCCTCAACAGCATGAATATGTCGCAGCTTAATGAGACAAGCGAGATGCTTAAATCGCTGGCAAAGATCATGGATCAGTTTGATATTAATGAAATTAAGGATAATCCGGGACTTTTCGGAAAGCTTTTCGGAAATTTCAGAAAACAGCTGGATAAGATACTGGCCAAGTATCACACAATGGGCGAAGAAGTTGATAAGATTTATGTTCAGCTTAAAGGATATGAGTCTGAAATCAAACAGTCCAATAAAAAGCTGGATACCATGTTTAAGACCAATGTGGATTATTATCATGAACTGGTGAAATATATCCTTGCAGGAGAACAGGCATGTAAAGAGATTGAAGCCTACATTGCCCAGAGACAGCAGGATATGGAGAATACGGGAGATCAGTCTATTCAGTTTGAACTTACCAGTCTGAATCAGGCACTGATGATGTTGGAACAGAGGACACAGGATCTGAGAACAGCAGAGAATGTGGCAATGCAGTCCATTCCCATGATAAAGACTATGGAGTTCAGCAATTACAATCTGGTGAGAAAGATCAATTCTGCGTTTATCGTTACGCTTCCTGTATTTAAGCAGGCACTTGCGCAGGCAATTCTTCTGAAAAGGCAGAAGATACAGGCAGAATCTATTGCAGAACTGGATAAGAAAACAAATGAGATGCTTCTTAAGAATGCCCAGAATACAGTAGATGTATCGAAGATGACAGCTAAAATGGCATCCGGAAGTTCCATTCAGATTGAGACTCTTGAGAAGACATGGGCAACCATTACAAATGGAATCGAAGAGACAAGAAGGATCCAGGAAGATGCCAGAAAGAAACGCCAGGAGGATCAGGTTCGTCTGGAGGCAATCAAACAGGATTTTAACAAACAATACAATGTGCCACCGGTAAGAAAATAAAAACACAGAAAAAAGGGAGGATGAATGATATGCCTATTAATTTATCAAAAGGACAGAAGGTAGATTTAACAAAGAAGAATCCGGGACTTAAGAAGATCATGGTAGGACTTGGATGGGATGTAAACGCTTTTGATTCAGGTTCGGATTTTGACCTGGATGCAGCAGCATTTATGCTTGGTGCCAACGGAAAATGCCCTACAGAGAAAGAATTCATTTTCTATGGCAATCTGAAGCATGCCAGTGAATCAGTCATCCACATGGGAGATAACCTTACCGGTGAGGGTGAAGGTGATGATGAGCAGATTATGATCGATCTGTCAAAGGTTCCGGCGAATATTGAGAGAATTGCGTTTACAGTTACCATTTATGATGCAGAAGCAAGACGTCAGAACTTCGGACAGGTTTCAAACTCTTACATCCGTCTGGTAGATGAATCCAATGAGATGGAACTGATCCATTATGATCTTGGGGAGGACTTCTCCATTGAAACAGCAGTAGTTGTAGGAGAACTTTACAGACATAACGGAGAGTGGAAGTTTAATGCCATCGGAAGCGGATTCCAAGGTGGACTTGCAGCACTCTGCGGTCATTATGGTATTGAAGTAGCGTAATGTAAGAGACAGTCGGCTGTTTGGTAAAAATACTAAACAGTTATCAGGTATGGAGCTGTATAGCGAAGCGGATAAGACAATATGGGAGGAAAAATATATGCCAGTTAGTTTAAAAAAAGGACAGAAGGTCAGTCTTACAAAAGGTAACCCGGGACTTAAGAATGTAGTTGTAGGTATCGGATGGGATATCAATGCTTTTGACACAGGCGGAGATTTCGATCTGGATGCAGCAGCGTTCTGTCTGACAGATTCCGGAAGGGTTTCTGATTCGAACGATTTTGTATTCTATGGAAATCTTGTACATCCGTCCGGAGCAGTCCAGCATATGGGAGACAACCTTACAGGTGCCGGAGACGGAGATGATGAGCAGATTAAGATCGATCTGTCAAAGATTCCTGCCAATATCACAAAGATTGCATTTACAGTTACCATCTATGATGCAGAGGCAAGACGCCAGAATTTCGGACAGGTTTCCAATGCCTTTGTGAGGATCTTCAATGAAGTGACAGGAGAAGAAATCCTCAGATATGATCTTGGAGAAGATTTCTCTATTGAAACAGCAGTTGTATTTGGTGAACTGTACAAGAATGGTGACGAATGGAAATTTAATGCCATTGGAAGCGGTTATCAGGGTGGTCTGGCTGCTTTGTGCAACAGTTATGGTGTAGACGTAGAATAGTGCCGGAGGGCAACAGGAGGGACGAAAATGTCAGTAAGCTTACAGAAAGGACAGAAGGTAAATCTGTCAAAGGAGCATGCAGGATTAGCAAAGGTGATCGTGGGACTTGGCTGGGATGAGGCAAAGCCATCCGGCGGTGGTGGATTGTTTGGTGCATTATTTGGTTCTTCATCACATCAGGCAATCGACTGCGACGCTTCTGCAATCATGTTGAAAAATGGTAAATTTACAGATAAAACAGACCTAGTATATTTCGGCAACCTGAAACATAAATCCGGGACAGTCAATCATATGGGAGACAATCTTACAGGAGCAGGCGAGGGAGATGATGAGCAGATCGTTATTGATCTGTCAAGAGTTCCGGCTGAATATGATAAGATTGTCATTGTTGTCAATATCTATCAGGCAGTAAAGAGAAAACAGCATTTTGGAATGATCCAGAATGCATTTATCCGTCTGGTTGATGCCAGAAACAATAAAGAAATGTGCAAATATAATTTAACTGAGAATTATTCAGGTATGACTGCGATGATTTTTGGGGAAATATACAGGTATAACGGTGAATGGAAATTCAACGCCGTAGGAAATGGCACAACAGATCCCGGACTTGGGGAACTCTGCCAGAGATTTGTGTGAAAATAAAAAGAGGAGCTGTTATGGTTCCTCTTTTTATATAAAATCCGGTAACTGTCTGTCCATGATTGAACAGTTGCAAAACCCGAAAGAGGAGGTTAATTATTATGAATGAAATAAACAAAGAGGAGCGAATGCAGGGCCTGTCCGGACAGCAGGTCAGCGAGAGCAAGGCGAAGTACGGCACCAATGAGCTGGCGAAGAAAGAGACAGAATCACTCTGGTCCATGTTTATCGGTGCATTTGATGACATCTGGATCAAGGTATTATGTGCGGCTCTGGCACTTAAAGTTATCCTGGCTGTGCTGGGAATCTTTGTCCCTGCATTATCCGGCGGAAATGATGTTGTGGAGATCATCAGTATTGTGATCGCAATCGCACTTGCTACCGGTTTCAGTACCCTGTCAGAGTACAGAAATACTTCAAGAAGTGAGGCGCTTCAGGAAGAATACAGCAAGACTTATGCCAAAGTTGTAAGAGACGGAAAGCTGGTCAATATTCTTACCAGTGAAATCGTTAAAGGTGATACGATCCTTATCCAGGCAGGAGATAAGGTTCCGGCAGATGGTCTGTTATTTGAAGGTAAGATCAAAGTATCTCAGGCGGCATTAAACGGTGAATCAAGAGATGAGAATAAAGCAGCAGTCACCAATATGGACGAGGCAGAATCTACGGATTACTCCTCACAGGGAAAAGTCTTTATGGGTTCTGTTGTGACTTCAGGCGAAGGTTACATGATCGCAACTGTTATCGGAGACAGTTCTGAATTAGGAAAGATAAACAAAGCTCTGACAGATACCTCCGAGGAAGAAGAGCGAAAAGATACTTCCAGCCTGAAGCTGGAGGGTGTGGCAGCAGGTATCGGTAAACTGGGTGTGTCAGCTGCAGCGATCGCAGGTATCCTTCATGTTGTCCTGACTCTGATCAGGGCAGATCAGGCAATCACTGTTGTTTCCGTTCTCCTTGTAATAGCGGAAGCAGTTATGCTTATGGCTTCTATCGTGATCATGGCAGTTCCGGAGGGACTCCCGATGATGAACAGTCTGGTTCAGTCAATGAATACAGAGTCCATGTATAAAAAGAATATCCTTGTCAGCCACAAGGCGGCATTTTCAGATTCTGCTTACATGAACGTGCTGTTCAGTGATAAAACCGGAACGATCACACAGGGTAACCTGTCACTGGTAGAATTTATCACAGGTAACGGTGAGATTGTGGATTCCATCCAGAGCAGGGAGTTTATAGAAGCTATCACTCTGAATAACCTTGCAAAGATTTCCTCAGAAGGAAAGGCAATCGGAAGTAACAACATGGACAGAGCACTGCTCTCTTATGCCATTGATCATGGTTATAATGATTATGACAATGATCCGGAGAAGGTAGAAGAGATCAGCGGATTTGATTCCGAGAAGAAATGTGCCACTGTAAAACTGAAAAACGGACTTGTTTACTGGAAGGGTGCTACAGAGAATATCATTGATAAAGTAACACATTACATGCTTCCGGACGGGGAAGAAAGAGAGTTTACAAAGGCAGATAAAGATAAAGTAGAAGAACAGATGCATGCACAGGCAAAGAGAACCATGAAGCTTCTCTCCGTAGCGAAAATCAGCGATGGAAAGACTGTTCTTATGGCAGTTCTGTGTCTGCGTGATAATGTCAGAACAGATGCGGTTGAGACTGTTCAGATTCTCAATGATGCAGGAATCCAGGTAGTTATGGTTACCGGTGATGCAGAGGAAACTGCAGTAGCCATTGCAAAAGAGGCAGGTATTCTTGCAGATGAGAAGAAGGATGTGGTTCTTACCCATGAAGAAATGGAGAAATTATCAGATGAAGAGCTGAAGAAAGTTCTCCCGAACCTGAGAGTGGTAAGCCGCGCGAAACCGCTTGATAAGAAAAGACTGGTATCTCTTTCACAGCAGATTGATAATGTCTGTGGTATGACCGGTGACGGTGTGAACGATGCTCCCGCATTAAAACAGGCAGACATTGGTTTTGCAATGGGAGATGGTACAGCAGTTGCACAGGAGGCAGGAGATGTTGTTATCCTTAATAACAGTCTGACTTCCATTAAAGACTGTGTGCTTAACAGCAGGACTATGGCGAAATCTGTGGGAAAATTCCTCATTTTCCAGCTTACTGTAAATATCAGTACTCTGTTAATGAATATCATTGCACCGATCCTGGGATGGACAGAGCCGTTTTCCATTGTCCAGATCCTTTGGATCAACCTGATCATGGATACACTGGCTGCCATGGCGTTTGGTGGAGAACCTATTCTTGACAGATATATGAAAGATCAGCCGGCAAAGAGAACAGATAATATTCTGACTCCGTATATCAAGTCAGCGATCGGAGTAAGTGCAATATTTATTACCCTTGGTTCTATCCTGATACTTGAGAATATCGGCGGCATTACCAGTTGGGTAATCCCTGCGGGATGTGCAGATCCGGAGCTTTATGAGAAAACATTTATGTTTGCGTTCTTCATTTATGCGATTATCTTTAACAGTCTGAATACCAGATCTGAGAAGTTTAATCTGTTTGAGCATATCGGGGAGAATAAGAACTTCGTACTGGTAATGGGAGCAATCTTTGTTCTTCAGACCATTATCATTGAAATCGGCGGAAAAGTATTTAACACAACTCTGCTTGAGCCAAAGGCATTACTGGTATCCATGGTACTTGCAGTACTTATTATACCGGTGGATCTTATCAGAAAAGCAATCATGAGCAGGTAAACAATACGTATGAAATAATAATTATGGGGCTGTCGCAGGTAATAACAGTGCGGCAGTCCCATTTTTGGAGGAAGCGAATGAATGGCATTTTATGCGCGGACATGGACAATACCATAATATATTCGTATAAGCGCAATATCGGTGAAAATAAATTAAATGTTGAGTTATATAATGGAAGAGAAATCTCGTTTATTTCTGAAAAAACGCATGATCTGTTGAAAAAAGTAAGTGAGAAGATGACTATCATACCAACATCCACAAGGACGGAAGAACAGTATAAACGTATTGATCTGGATATAGGAATCGTACCCTATGCCCTTGTCTGTAATGGAGGAGTACTGCTGGTAAATGGTAAGCGCGACAGAGAGTGGTATCTGGAGTCGCTGCAAATGATCCGGAACAGCAGACCGGAAATGGAAAAAGCGCAGCAGATTCTTGCCGGGGATTCCAGACGAAAGTTTGAGCTGAGATTTCTAGATGAGCTTTTTATTTTTACAAAATGTGAAAAGCCAGAGGAAGTGGTTGAAGATCTGCAGGCAAAACTGACTACGAAGCTGGTGGACGTATTTCATAATGGAGAGAAGGTATATGTTGTTCCTGTAAATCTGAGTAAGGGAATGGCTGTGAGAAGACTTCGAAAGAGACTGCAGCCTGCATATATCATAGCAGCCGGAGACAGCGAATTCGATGTTTCCATGGTGGAAGAAAGCGACCTGGGATTAGTTCCGGCCGGATTTAAAAAGATTTACGGTAATGGTAGCGACAGATTCAAAGAGACAGTGATGGAAATGGAGGCAGGAAGACTGTTTTCGGAAACATTACTTGAGAAATGTTTGGTTTTATATTTTAAAGAGCCGGACTGACTGCAATTCTATAAAATATTGCAGTCAGTCCGGCACTTTGTTATATCAGGCTGTTAATCCATACTGACGCGGATTCCGCTCTGACGTTCAGATGGCTGAATGATAACCGTAACATTATCTCCACCATGCCACTCAAACTGATAAGACTCTCCGGAAGTCTGGCCGATGAAAGTTTTCCAGTAATTCGTTTATTTTATGTATTTTTCCAGAACCGGAAACTGTACAGGTCCGATGTCCAGAATCCGGCGGTGAAATTCTTTCAGGTCGAAATCATCTCCAAGTCTTTTCTGACAGACTGTTTTCAAGTCAAGGAAATTCAGATATCCCCAATAGTATTTCAGATAGTTACCGGGAGTTTCCACAATATACTGATAGATTTCGGCAGCAGTAGAAGCATTGTTGATGCCAAATGCTTTCAGAAAGACAGCAGTGCGGGCTGCATCCCAGCCCCTGTAATGAATGCCGATATCGATCAGGGAGTAAATGCACAGATTCATACTCCTGTTTAACCAGGCAAGCCGGACGGCATTTTTGGCAGAATCCGGATCCTTCATGAGGGAGGCGGCATATTCATAGCCGTAGGATTCCACGTAGGTTGCCCAGCCTTCCACGTAACCAGAGGAGGTGACCAGATATCTGATGTCAGAGGGATTGTTTTCGGCAAAAGAAACTGTCTGGTAAAGATGGCCGGGAAATCCTTCATGTGCCAGTGTGCCGAAAAGTTCCAGAGAAGAGGTACGTCCGGAATCGTTGATATAGATTACGTTGGGACTTCGGGTATCCACAGGCGGCGTGAGGTAAAAAGCAGGACTTAAGAATTTTTTCATGGAAGGATGAACGGTGCGGAGTTCGTAAGAGGCATCTTTCAGTTCCGGGAAATCTTTTTTCATCAATTCCGGAAGCTTCTCAAGCATCTGAGTCGGTGTCAGCGTAAGTTCACTGGAACATTGATTCAGCCTGTCGATCAGGGAGGAATTCTGTTTCAGAAGGGAAGATATCTCCCGATAGTCGGACAAAAGCTGAGCTGACAGCCTTTTTTCAATTTGTCCGACAGGTACATAGGTTCCTGTCTGGCTTTGCAGCAGGTAGAGGTAATATTCACGCCCACCCTCAAAAAATGCCAGGCCCCGGCTGCTTTTGCCTGTACCGCGAAGACTTTCCAGACTGTCTGCCAGTTCCTGATAAGCAGGGATCACTTCGGTTAAGATCAGTTTATGATGATATGTACAGAGTTTTTTCTGATCTTCGCTGCTAAATGCAGGGTTGGAGAAAGCTTTCAGTTTCTGTGCGAAAATATCATCCATGTAGTTGGAATCAGGATTTGCGACAAAAGAATGACATTGTTTCAGGATACGGTCCAGAGTTGTGTCGCTCATGAAAAGCCCTGACTGGGATTTCTGCTTTTCCAGTTTTATAATACTTTGAAAATATGGCCTGACGGTACTCAGAAGTTTCAGATAATCAGAGATATCTTCTTTTGTCCGGAAAGTATATTCCGCCAGAAGAATGGGAAGTTGTGCCTGCACACCCAGGCCTGGTCCCAGCGGCTCATCCAGGGCGCTGTTTTTTCCAAGGGAGGCTCTGGTGTGAAAATAGAGAAGAAGCATATCACAGGTAAGCCGGTTTTCTTCGGAGAGCCTGGAATAGGCAAAGGATTTCAGCTCTTTCTCATATTCCAGACAGAGACTGGTGGTCTTAGCCGGGTCAGAAAGTGCAGTTCCAAGAGTTGCCTCGGGCTTTCTGATACCTTTTTTTTCAGGGTGTGCAAGAGTGTAGTGAAGGGTGAGGGTATTGCTGCATACTTCGGACCGGAATAATTTTTCCGTAAAGGTCTGAAAACGGGAGTTTTCAGAAACAAAGTGGTCGGAGAGAACACCCATGCTGATGCCAATGGCAAAGACCAGACACAGGCTGAGGATTCTTTTAGGGATATTTTTATAAATACGCATATCCACCTCGGAATCTGCTTTTTACTATCTTATTGAAGGAAGGCATGAAGTATGCTTTCGGTAACATCATTACTGTTCACACACCATTATCCCGCGAGGTGTTTTGGCATAAATATGCCAAAATCCCGAGACATACAAGCCAAAATTCATTCCAAATGCTTGTCACACTTTTTTCATTTGACAAAATTGGGATGTTATGTTAACATACACAAATGCGTAACAAAACGTAATAAAAATGTAATAATTTTACAGCGATGTATAACAGGAGTTGATTAGTAAAATGAATAATAAAATAAAGACAATTTTGATGGCAGCAATTATGAGCTCTGTGGTTCTGACACAGGGGGTATGTGTAAGCGCAGCACAGTTTGATGATGGCGCATCAGCGTTTTCTGATGGAACAGGAAGTGTAAGTGCTCTGGCAAGTACACTGGCGAAGCAGACAGAGGAACAGACACAGGAGTTTGTTGCGAAAGAAGAGGAAGCAGCTCAGATTCGTGAAGAACGAAGAGTAGAGAAAGCGGAAAAGGCTTCTGAGAAGGCAGAGCAGGAAAAAACAGCCGCGCTGGAGAGTATTCAGCAGACAGTTGAGGATACAAAGAAAAAAATTGCCGAAGAAGCAGAAGCGAAACGTCTGGCAAAGAGACAGGAAGTGGTAAACTTTGCGCTGCAGTTTGAAGGAAATCCTTATGTTTATGGCGGAACAAGTCTTACAAACGGTGCAGACTGCTCAGGATTTGTAATGTCTGTATTTGCCAATTTCGGTTACAGTCTTCCACGTGTGGCTGCAGCGCAGTGTGAGGCCTCCACAAAGAAAGATATCAGCCAGCTTGAGCCGGGAGATCTGGTATTCTACGGAAGCGGATATATTGATCATGTGGCACTTTATATCGGAGATGGAAAGATTATCCATGCCAGCAATGCTGCTACAGGAATCAAGATTTCCGATTATGATTATGAGAAGCCGGCAGCTGTAGGTACGTTCATGGAATAGCTGTAACGCCTAAAATTATATGATTCGACAAATTGCACAAAGAATGTCGAGAGGTGGGAAAAGTGGATAAAGTCATACACACTCTATCCACATACCCGGTTATTGAAAAATCCCGTAAATTAAAGTTATACACAAAGTTATCCACATTATCCACATTTTATGTATGTGGAATACTCGATTTACATAAGGAAAAAAGAAACAAATGTTTTGTGTAAAATGATAAATCGACATTTTTGGACGAAAAAATCCACAAATCTATTGACTTTTTTATATTCTAAAAAACATATAATATTGTACAAAAAAGACAAAATATAATAATATATATATAAATAATCAGAATATTTAAAAAGATATTCTACTAAAAAATACAACAACAATGAAAAAAAGAATACATTTGACAGAAACAGGAAATTTCCACATAGGAGAGACAGATGTGGATGAGAAATGCACAAAATGAATTCGGGTGGGGATAACTTTTCACAGATATTATCCACATAACATGAAGTCCTGTGTCAGATATCTTTGCCGTGCGTCAGCACGCCTGCAGATATCTTCCTTGTCTTTCGCACTCTGCTGAACTGTCTTAAATGTATTATTTACGAGGATTGCTATAGATATCTTTATCATACGTCAGATAAAATCAGCCGGATGAATAGTAAATATTCATCCGGCTGATTTCTGATATATACTATTTTTGTTTCATCCGTTTGATGACTTTCAGACGGGTAAATTCCTCACGTTCTTTCTCCTCCAGTGCATTCTGGATATCTTTGGTCAGTGCCTCGTACTTCGGAATAGTGATATTTTTCAGAGCATTGGCACGTTTCTGAGTTTTCTTGATATTGGCTGCAAGGCGGATGGCTGCATTTTCCACCATGGACAGGCGGATGGACAGCTCTTTTACCTTTTCAAAGGCAGCCTTGGCTTCGTCCAGAGACATCTTTGTGCTGTAGTAGGCATAGGTGGGAGTGTTAGTGGTTTTGTCATATTCCACCAGAGGAATTTCCGTACCCATAACACTTCGGGTTTTAATGCGTATAGAGTTCTCGACAGGAACCGTACACGCGATCTGCTGGACAAAGGCGATACCAATCTCCATATTGGCTTTCTGCAGTGCTGTATAGGCAGTGCGGAAAGTCACATCAATCTGTGTCTGGATATCCTTTGCCTGATCGATCAGCTCCATCATTTCACGAATCAGGATGTTACGCTTTTTGTCCATCAGTTCATAGCCCTGACGGGAAAGCTTTAGTGAGTTCTTTGCAAGTATCAGGTTTCCCTTGGTGGGAAAGGTATTCGGATCCATGTAATCACCTCGCTTCTTTTAGCGTACTGTTTCGTGATAGTACTTGTCGAGGATCTTCGTATCAATTCGGTCGAGCTCTTCTTTCGGAAGAAGTCCCAGAAGCTCCCAGCCCTTATCCAGGGTTTCGGTGATGCTTCGGTTCTCGGTTTCGGACTGGCCGACAAATTCACTCTCAAAGGCTTTACCAAATACCAGATAGCGTTTATCCAGCGGGGAAAGCTCATCCTCACCGATAACGGAAGCAAGGGCTCTGGCATCTCCAACCTTTGCATAGCAGGAGAAAAGCTGATTTGCCACGTCCTGATGGTCTGCTCTTGTATAGCCTTCACCGATACCGTCCTTCATCAGACGGGAAAGAGATGGCAGTACGTTAATAGGCGGATAGATTGCCTGTCCATGAAGCTGTCTGTCCAGAACAATCTGACCTTCGGTGATATAACCGGTAAGGTCAGGGATCGGGTGAGTGATATCATCGTTTGGCATGGTCAGGATCGGGATCTGGGTTACGGAACCCGGTTTGCCTTTTACGATACCTGCACGTTCGTACAGGGTTGCAAGCTCACTGTACAGATAACCCGGATAACCTTTACGGGACGGAATCTCACCTTTGGAGGAGGAAACCTCTCGCATGGCCTCGCAGAAGGATGTGATGTCTGTCAGGATGACCAGGATGTGCATTCCTTTTTCAAAAGCAAGATACTCTGCGGCAGTGAGGGCGATCTTCGGTGTAAGAAGACGTTCAACAACCGGATCATTTGCAAGATTCAGGAACATAACTACATGGTCTGCAGCACCGCTTTCCTCGAAGGTACGGCGGAAAAATTCCGCTACGTCATATTTGACACCCATTGCCGCGAAAACAATGGCAAAATCTTCATCAGAGTCCTCTCCCAGAGAAGCCTGCTGTACGATCTGTGCAGCCAGCTTGTCGTGTGGAAGACCATTTCCGGAAAAGATCGGAAGCTTCTGTCCTCGGATCAGGGTGGTCAGTCCGTCGATTGCGGAAATACCGGTGTTGATATAGTTTCGGGGATATTCACGTGCTACCGGGTTCAGCGGCAGACCATTGATGTTTAATTTTACATCCGGGGTGATGTCCCCCAGACCGTCGATGGGCTGTCCGATACCGTTAAAGGTTCGTCCGAGGATTTCCGGGGAAAGCCCGATCTCCATGGGACGTCCGGTCAGCCGGGTATGGGTGTTGCCTAAGGACATACCGTCTGTTCCTTCAAAAACCTGGATAACAGCCTTGTCCTCATAAATCTCAATAATACGGCCGATCTTGCGAGTCCCGTCATCCATGTGAAATTCAACGATTTCCTCATAGGAGGCATTCTTGACGCCTTCCAGGACCACCAGAGGTCCGTTTATTTCGCTTAAGCCTAAATATTCAATTGCCATAAACTTCTCCTCTCTGTTACGACTCATAGCCGGTTATGGCTATGAATGTAACTGTTCCGGCATCAGCCGTTTTTTTCCATTATGTTATCATAGAAAGTATCAATGTCCTGCTTGTATTGGTCGAATTTATCAAGCTGATTATTTGCCACATCATATTTAATGGAAATAATTTTTTCAAAAATGTTGTTCCCCTCTTTCAGTACGGAAACCGGCATTCCACGGTTGATGAGTGCACGGCATTTTTCATAAAGATAGAGGATCGTTTCCATCATTTTAAACTGTTTTTCCATTGGTACGCAGGTGTCTTCTGCGTGAAAAGCGTTCTGCTGGAGGAAGCCCAGACGGATGACTCTGGCAATTTCCAGCGTCAGTTTCTGGTCATCCGGAAGAACGTCGCTTCCGATCAGCTTGACGATCTCCATCAGGGAGCTCTCCTGATTCAGGATTGCCATGAGCTGATTCCTGTCTGCTACAAATTTCGGGGAAACATGTTCTCTGTACCATGGAGTCAGGTCTTCCAGATATTCACTGTAGCTGGTGAGCCAGTGGATTGCCGGGAAGTGACGGGCATAGGCAAGGGATTTGTCCAGTCCCCAGAAACAGCGGACGAAGCGCTTGGTATTCTGTGTGACAGGCTCTGAGAAATCACCACCCTGTGGAGAAACTGCTCCGATAATGGAGACAGAGCCTTCGGTTCCGTTTAAGTTCTGCATCATTCCTGCACGTTCATAGAATGCGGACAGCTTGGATGCCAGATATGCAGGGAAACCTTCCTCTGCAGGCATTTCCTCCAGACGGCCGGACAGTTCTCGAAGAGCTTCTGCCCAACGGGAAGTGGAGTCTGCCATGATAGCTACGTCGTAACCCATGTCCCGGTAATATTCCGCAAGAGTTACACCTGTATAAATAGAAGCTTCACGCGCCGCAACCGGCATGTTGGAAGTATTGGCGATCAATGTGGTTCTGTCCATCATCAGGTTTCCGGATTTCGGGTCGATCAGTTTACTGAAATCTTCCAGAACCTGAGTCATCTCGTTTCCACGTTCTCCGCATCCAATGTAGATGATAATGTCTGCGTCAGACCATTTTGCAATCTGATGCTGAGTCATGGTCTTACCTGTACCGAAACCTCCCGGAACAGCGGCTGTACCGCCCTTTGCGATAGGGAAAAGAGTGTCCAGGATACGCTGGCCTGTGACAAGCGGGACGCTTGCGGGGAAACGTTTGTGGGTTGGTCTCGGGATACGGATCGGCCATTTCTGTGCAAGTGCCAGATCTTTGGTGGTTCCGTCTGCGAACTGAATGGTTACGATCGGTTCCAGAATGGTGTATGCTCCGTCAGATGCCGCGTGGATAACTGTGGCTTCTGTAAGATTCGGAGGAACCATGGATTTATGGAGAATGGAGTCTGTTTCCTGAGTTTCTGCGATAACAGAGCCGGGACCTACAACATCTCCTTCTTTTACTATGATGTGAGTGTTCCATTTCTTTTCTGTGTCAAGAGAATCAACGCTGACACCTCGTGAAATATATTTGCCTGAGGCTTTGGCAATCTCTTCCAGAGGGCGCTGGATACCATCAAAAATATTGTGGATGATTCCAGGTCCCAGAAGTACAGAAATGGCATCTCCGGTTCCTGTAACTGTATCGCCCGGTTTCAGTCCTGTAGTCTCCTCGAAAACCTGTACGGTGGTCATGCCTTTCTTCAGGCCGATGATCTCACCTACCAGATGTTCCGGACCTACATAGACCATCTCGGAAATCTTAAATCCGCTGTCGCCCTTCAGATAAATGACGGGGCCGTTGACACCGTAGATAATACCTGTATTACTCATGTTCTGGTCCTCCGTCAAACTTGAATTCTTTGTATGCTGCCTCAAAATTTCCTGCAAAAGAGTGATCGATCAGGATGTTTTTCTGAGGAATCGTAGCGCGGATACCGCCAAGAAAAGAGTCCTTTGCAAGCTGGATAGCAGTACCTGTTGTATGCTGAAGCTTCTCTGCAAGAGATCTGTCCTCCGGAGAGAGATAGATGGTAATCTCATCATTTCCTGCGAAATCCAGAGCTTCTTTGATCTTAGCAGTTAAATAGTTCTCATACTCCGGAGTTTTGGTAAAGGATTCCAGAAGTCCTTTTACTTCGGAGAAAATTTTCTCTTTTAATTCGTTTTGTTTTCTGGTCCAGTCACGCTTGATCGTGAGCTGTTCTGCGGAGAGAGCCTTGTTTATTTCACGTCGGGCGCTGGCAGTTTCCGCTTTGATCTGTGTCTGGGCGTTTTCTTCACTGAGAGTTTTGTGTTCTTCTGCCATTTTCTCCAGAGCCGCTTTATGCTCATCAAGAATGGCGGCAGCTTTTTCGTGGGCTTCCTCTACAGTGATATCATAAAAATGGCTGAGTTTTTCATCAATTGTCATGTTAACACCTGCCTGTAATATTTAGATTGTAACTGTTCACTCCGTTCACAGTAACGTAGCCAAAATTCATTCCAGATTGCCTGCGGCAATGGGATTTTGGCTTGTATGTCTCGAGATAGTGGTGTGTGAACAGTAACATTAGATTTACTATTGGTAACTGTTTTACAGCTTTAAACCAATAGCTTCATTCACATATGAAGTGATAAAATCCGGTTTGCGGCCAGTACCGTGCCTGTCGGGAATTTCAATGATCAGAGGGGTTTTGTGATGAAGCTTTACATCATCTATAATTTCGGGAAACTCCCGGCCGAATTTCTCGGTCAGGAGTATGATTCCGATTTCTTTATTGGAGATAGCTTTCTGCAAAGCATCTTTTAATTCATCATGTGTGTGTACGACCACGCCCTCCACACCTGCCAGTCTCATCCCTGTGTAGGTATCGATATTGTCGCTGATCAAAAACATCTGCATCTTATAACTGTCCCAGGATCATGAAGGAGATGATCAGTCCATAAAGGGCAACACCTTCTGCAAGACCTACGAAAATAAGGGATTTACCAAGGATACTCTGATCCTCGCTGATAGCGCCTAAGGCTGCGCTTGCCGCACTGGCAACGGCAATACCACCACCGATACAGGAAAGACCTGTTACAAGAGCTGCTGCGATATAACCCATACCTGTTGCAAGTGTGCCTTCAGAGCCTGCAGCGGCCTGTACGGAAGAAGCACCTGTGAACATAACTGCAATGGCGATAAGCATGGTTCCAAAGAAGAAGAATGCGTTTACACCGAGAGCTGTTTTGTAACGTCCGCGGTTTTTTTCACCGATGAGATAGTAGCCAAATGGAAGAATGATGCTGAGTACCAGTGCGATTGCTAAAATGATCTGTGCGATTGTTGTCATAATTAAATCTCCTCTTAGTTCTTGATTTTGCTGTTCATATATATCATATTTATTCGGCTTTGAATATCTGGCTGACCGACAGATATGGGTTTCCCGAGGATGATATATAAATGAAAATAGTATAATTTCTGATGATCTTTCTGTCTATTTTACAGAGCGGAACGGCTCAAATTTACGTCCTGTACCTTTGTAGAAGCGGCTGAACATTTCATAATATTCCAGACGAAGCACCTGGATACCGACGATCAGGCCCTCCATACCACATACAAAAAGGTTTCCCAGAACTACTACTATCCAGTTCAGGTTTCCGCTTTCTGCGCCTGCAAGCATGAGAACGACTTCCATCATCGCTGCATGGCTGACTGCGAAAGCTCCGATACGGACGAAAGAAAGGGTATTGGAGAAGTAGCTTAACAGGACTTCAAACATTTCAAAAAGTCCCTGTACAACGAACATTCCCTTCTCTTTTGGCATAACTTCTGATTTCTTCTCAATGAGGGCTGTAAGTGGCTCTTTCAGGAAGATCAGGATCAATGGTACGCCGAACATGATAAACAGTACGATTCCGCCGGGAAGTGTTTTGCCATTCAGTATAAGTGCGATGGAGACAACTGCAGAGCCGTAGAATACCAGACCAGCTACTGAGTTTGTATCAAACCAGATGTGTTCTACATCTCCGGCTTTCCAGGCATTCAGGATGTTAAATACCATACATAAAAGGATCAGGCACATACCAAAACCAATGGCAACAATAAATACTGTATTCAGCTTTCCGATAAACGGAACTGACATCATATTGTTCATCGGGCGAAGCCACAGGGCTGGTATCACATCTTCGAATCCGAAGATACTTCCGAACATAAATCCGAAGATTGTGGAGAACACACCTGCACAACTGATAATGCCTGCCAGTGTGATATGTTTGAATTTATAAAGCAGGAAACCACCGATAAAGAGCAGCAATCCCTGCCCCACATCACCGAACATTGCACCGAAAATAAAGGAATAAGTCAGTGCCACAAACCATGTTGGATCCATCTCGTTATAGGCCGGAAGACCATACATCTTAATGTACATTTCAAATGGTTTAAACAGTTTCGGGTTCTTCAGTTTGGTAGGTGGCTGCTGGTGGATGCCTGGCTTCAGATGTTCGTCCTCTTCACCGTCAATAATGCAGAAAATGCGGCTGTCGTCTTTGATATCATTCTGGAAAGAATGGGCATCTTTCTCTGTCATCCATCCACATAAGATATAGAAAACGTCCTTATCCCCATGTGTACATGCTGCAAGTCTGCGCACATCAAAGTTACCGGAAAGCTGTGCGATAGCATTGCGTGATGCAACGATATCCTTCTGATTTCTAAGAAGAAAATCTGCTTTTTTCTGATCGGCAGATGCCAGATCAGCAGCAGCTCTGTTGCGTGTTTCAGTCAGTTGTTCGAAAGCTTCTTTTGCTGTTCCCTCATAAGTATCCGGCATATAAATACGCTCGAAGTGCATGGAAGAATAGACGGCTTTTACTTTCTGGGCTTCGTGCTCCGGGACAAAATACAGACCCCAGACATACTGGTCATCTTCATCACATTTAATGAAAATTGTGTCCAGATTTTCGTAAATATACTTTTCAAATTTCTGGTAATATTCCTTCTCAATCCTTCCGAAACGGAAGTGGATGAACTGGAATTTCAGGATTGAGGAAATATTGTAATTAATATTTCTGAACGGGCGGATCACTCGCAGAGATTCATCCAGAGCTGCAAGCTGACTCTCCAGATCAGCACGTTTATTGCTTAGTTCCCGATAATCAGACTGAATCCGGCGGATTGTATTTAAAGCCTGTTCAGTATCCATAGGTTTGGCAGAAATCTTCTCCGGATCTGCCAGTTCATCATAGAAACTGTTGGCAGTAGAGAGTGCTTCCTTATATGGATTGATCTCCATAAACGGAGAAAGACTCTCTACTGCGGTCAGCTCGGAAAGGGCATTTTCCAGATGAATTTCGTACTTGGAAAGATAGGTGTTTACCACTCTGTCAATATCGGCCTTAGGACCGGTAATGCTCAGGAACTTCATTTTCTCAATCATAAATTCACCTCCTGGTTAATGTTCTTTAAACTGCGAAGCAGTTATTCAGTTATGCGTCATATAGAAATCAACTGTTGCAAATATAACGCATGGCTTCATCATGCTGCACACCGTAACGTACGCATTCAATGGCGATAGTCAGGCGGTTTACTTCGTGTTCCTTGTTATACAGATAAGAATAGATCACTGCTACAGAATATGGATTTCTGTGGGATTCCTTCTCAAGGATCGAGCGGTGGATGTGGTTGTAGAATTCTTCCAGATTGGCTACGGTAAGCTGTTCATATTTGTTGCCGTACCATGTTTTCTGGAAAATTCTTCGACCTTCTTCGTATGAAGGTGCTTCCACCAAAGCTGTGATCTCTTCTTTCTTTAACTTATAATTTACAGGGATCAGCAGGGCATAAATACTTGCCGGATCCATGTTGTAATACCTTTTGGAACGCTGGATAAACTGCAGATTCAGCATATCAAATTTCTCGCCGTAAGTGCAGGTAATCTCTTCCAGATCTTTACCTTTAAACAGCTTCTTACGGATGTTCCAGATCTGGGTAAAATAGTACAGATCCAGTGCCATACCATAGTCGAAGAGAAGTGCTGTTTCATGCTCCTGGATCTTCGAAAGCGGGATATAAAATTCGTTTCCTTTGAGGCAGGAGATCAGTTCCTCCATGGTGGAACAGGTAGTGATCCGGTCTACATCAATATTGGAATGCAGACGGAAAAATTCACGGTACGGAGAAACATCTACAGGATCCGTGTCGCGGTGATCGAAGATATTTGTCATGACTTCCTTCAGTACACGGATTTCATATCGCTTGGAATACAGATCCAGAAATTTACGCTGCTCCGGGTTGGCAAAGTGATAAATTCTGGAGAAATTCTGGAATATGGATTTCTTCAGAAGCTTCTCAATCTGGCCACGGTGCAGGGTATTTTCATCCAGTGCATCCCACCTGGAAGAGTATTCCGGCATTCGCTTCAGATAGGCGGCTACCTGCGTGACATCGGAGAGTTGGAGGATTTCCTCGAACTGATCCATGGTAGTAAGCCTGCTCTGCATTGCGCGGATTTTCGTGGAAAGTCCGCTGTAGGAGAGTACGCCTCCCATTGTTTTTCACTTCCTTTCCTGATGTCATTTAGCGTTTGAGACAGATCTTTACATAGCCAGTATTTTCTCAAACAATTCTCTGGAAAGTTGTGAGTGCTGCTGTTCGTAATGAGCATCCAGTGAAGAAAAGGTAGCGTCTGTATCTGCACGTAACTGTGCCAGGCGGGAATCTTTTTCTTCTTCCAGTTGCTGACGGATCCGTTGAATCTGCTCTGTTGTCCGGGACTCCAGCTGCTCGTCATAATTTTTACATTTCTGTTCTGCCTCTTCAGAAAGCTGTTGCTTTTGCCGGTCGCAGTCTTCCATGATGCGTTGGGCTGTAAGCTCGATTTCAGATAATTTGTTAAGTATCTGCTCCATCTTCAACCTCCTTAGTTGTCAAAATTTTACAAAAAAACCAGATTTACTATGCACAAAATAGTAATATCTGTTAGATATCATACACCCTTTTGTTTAAAAAAACCATCTAAATTTTTTTCAGAAATAAAAAAATTGTTATTTTTTAGACAAGTTAAAGAAATCTCCTGCGAATATCTGTCCGGGATGTAATTGACGTTAGGAGTATGGTATGGTAGTTTATTGGTGGCAGGAAATTGCACGCACATCTTGCGTAAAGCATTTTTCAAACACGCTCTGGAGATATAAGAAAAGGAACAGGAGATTTTTATGAGATTAAGAAATATTCCGGGAGCTCAGGATGCAATTCTGGAGAGCCCTTATGTGGTGCAGGAACCACAGACAAAGAAAGGACACTGGGGGGAGGTTTTTGTGAAAAAGCAGCCTCTTCATATTGAAGTAGGGATGGGAAAAGGAAGATTTCTTATGGATCTGGCCCGGCTGCATCCGGATATCAATTATATAGGAATCGAGATGTATGACAGCGTTCTTCTTCGCGCATTGCAGAAGAGAGAAGAACTGGAGGAGAATGGAGAGGTTTATTCTAATTTATTTTTTATGAGAGTGGATGCCAGACTTCTGCCGGAAATCTTTGAGAAAGGTGAAGTAGATAAGATTTATCTGAACTTTTCCGATCCATGGCCAAAAGCCCGCCATGCAAAACGTCGCCTGACATCCAGAGAATTCCTGGCACGTTACGACCAGATTCTGGTTCAGGATGGAAAAGTGGAATTTAAGACAGATAATAAGGAACTGTTTGAATTTTCCCTGGAAGAAGTGGAGGAAGCCGGATGGAATCTGGAGGCTTCTACCTTTGATCTGCATCATAATGAAGAGATGGTACAGGGAAATGTTATGACAGAATATGAAGAGAAATTTTCTTCTATGGGAAATCCAATCTGTAAGATGGTGATTTCCAGAGGGTGTCACAGATAAAAAAGCAGAGCAATCATCTGGTTTATAGCAATTCCGTAGTGAAGTGGATTGCGATTATTCATTTGATTATCTATTGTGGCTGGCAGTGCATATTATAGTATAAGAAAATTTCGGGGCGCGAAGCGCCCCGAAGGAGTCAGCCAGTGAAACGAAAAAGTTCTTTCCATAATAAGATGCTACAATTCCGTTATGAACACAAAAACTTTGATAATATCTTCAGCCGCCTGCGGAAATCCGCAGAAGAGGTCAATAAAACACTTAACAAAATGTCCCAAAACGACGAAAAAAAGGAAAAATAAATGAAATAGAAAAAAATCTGATTTTTTTTGAAAAAACCTATTGACATTTAAACGACTATTATATATAATATCACTTGCGTTGAGGGTGATGCAAAACTTCAACACAAAGAAAAACAAAAGAATATGCGCTTTTAGCTCAGTTGGTAGAGCACCTGACTCTTAATCAGGGTGTCCAGGGTTCGAACCCCTGAAGGCGCACTAAGAACACTGTTTTTGCGGACAATGCGATTGCCGCGGGGACGGTGTTTTTGTGTTTTACGGAAAGCGAAAAAATATTTTATGCTACTGATACCGCTTAAAGAACACAGGGTCAAGCTGGTAAATATCTTCATGCAGGAGAGAAGACTGCTGTGCAAGATGCAGATAAACTCTCTTTATAACCAGTCATCACACTTTATACAAACCATCCTGATAACATTGAAATCCCTCCCTGTTGGAAAGAGTTGATGACATTGAATTTTTATAAATCGGAAACATATAAGACATTGCAAGAAAAAGAAAAGGGTTTGTGAAAAGATTTTAACGCTTTTCGTATCAAAAGATGCACTATGGCTTCTGATTATGTTATACTCTATACTCAGTGTATTGTCGAAAGAAGAGGAATAAGTCAAATATATGGGTTCCGGTCTGGTCAAGGGAGGTTGTGGTATCGAATGAAAAAAATACTAAAAAGAACAGGAAAAATATTTTGCCTTTTTTTGCTGATCGTGGTGCTAGTGAATGTACTTTCACCTCTTTTTTGCAGAAAACCGGACGAAACATATGTGGAAAGTCTGAGAAAGACAGAATTTACATCAGAGACAGCAGGCGTAGAAAGGATTTGCTGCATTGACGATAATGAAGAGGCACTTTTGTGGAGGCTTCGTATGATTGGCACTGCGAAGGAGAGCATTGTACTGTCTACCTTTGACTTACGCGCGGATGATAATGGCACTAAAATTCTTGCCACATTGAATTGCGCTGCGGCAAGAGGTGTGAAGATTCAGTTATTGATCGATGGAATTTATCAGCAACTGTTTCTGGCTGGAAGCAGCGATTTCCAGGCTCTGGCATCATATGAGAATGTGGAAGTGGGAGTTTACAATCCGGTGACACCGGTCAATCTGTTTAAGGTGAATTATCGCATGCATGATAAATATCTGATCGTGGATGAGAAAATGTATCTGCTGGGCGGACGCAACAGCAATGATATCTTTCTGGGGGATCAGACAAAAGGCATTAATGAAGACAGAGATATCCTGGTGTATGATACATCAGAAGGACAGGGAGAGTCTCTGAACCAGCTTGAGGATTATTTCCATAAAATATGGAAGGAAAGCTGTGTGAGCATTAAAAAAGGCAAACAATCTTCCAGATATACGGATGCATACCGGAACATGGAAGAAATTTACATATCTCTGCTGAAAAGGTACAATGATATAGAAACCTACAGTGCATGGGAAAAGGATACGATAGAAGCAAACAAGATCACTCTGATCAATAATGGAATTGAGGCGGGACGAAAAACACCGCAGGTTCTCCAGACAATTCAGTATCTTACTGAAAATGCAGATCATGTAATAATACAGACTCCTTATGTGATCTGTAATGGTTACATGTATGATGTATTGCAGGGGATTTCAGATCATGCAAAGCTTCAGATTGTGCTGAATGCAGTGGAAAAAGGCTCTAATCCATGGGGCTGTACAGATTATCTTAATCAGAAAAAGAAAATTCTGGAAACAGGGGCAGATGTGTATGAACTGATGAATGATTATCCGGTTCATACAAAAGCTGTGCTGATAAATGACCGTCTGTCAGTAGTAGGTTCCTATAATCTGGATATGCGAAGTACTTATCTGGATACGGAACTGATGCTGGTAATTGACAGCGAAAAACTGAGTCAGCAGATTCACGAAACAGAATCAGATTATATGGAAAAAAGCAAAGAGGTACTTGCAAACGGTCAGGAAACCGAAGGCGCAAAGTACCAGGGGAAAGTGTTGAATCGGAAAAAGAAGTTATACTACGGCGTGCTCAGGATTATCATTCGTCCTCTTCGGCAGCTGCTTTAGAGTGTGTTTGGAAAATCATTCCCAAAATCTCCTGCAAATTGTGACGCACATCTTGCGTAAAGCATTTTTCAGACACGTTCTAGAAAATAATATCACAAGTATATGTCATATAAATGTTCAGTAGCTGAAAAAAAGCGTTGTCAATCAGACTACAGAAGATTAAAATAGACATAAAAGCAGCTGTTACAACTGTTGTTGATGTAAAGGAGGAAAAGCTTTTATGGACTTAAAGAAATTTATGCTGGAAGGTAATCCTGTATGCAGAAAGGAAGCTGTGATCGTGGGCGATCATTTCAGGATTACAATGTTGACAACTGCCCTGATTCGTTTTGAGTACAGCGAAGACGGAGGATTTGAGGACAGAGCAACACAGATGGTATGCAATCGTGATTTCCCGGTGCCGGAATTCAGGGTGAGCGATGGCGGTGAGGAATTACATATTTACACCAAAGACCTGGAAATCCACTATGACAGGCAGAAATTTTCTCCAAGCGGTCTGATGATACGTGTAGCGGGTGGAAAAGCCAGCGAGCGCGTGTGGCATTATGGTGATGAACCAAAAGATCTGCTGGGAACAGCCAGAACCCTGGATGAAGCAGACGGTGAGATTCCGCTGAGTCATGGAATTATGTCCAGAAACGGTTTTTCAGTGCTGGATGATTCCCACACAATGGCTATGGGCGAAGATGGAATGGTAGAGCCACGTCAGGGAAACAGAGCAGACTTTTATTTCTTTGGATATGGTCACAGATATGTGGAATGTCTGCAGGATTTTTACAGATTATGTGGAAAAACACCTCTGCTTCCAAGATATACGTTCGGAAACTGGTGGAGCAGATATCACAAATACACAGAGACAGAGTACAAAGAACTGGTAGAGCGTTTTGAGAAAGAAGAAGTGCCGTTTTCTGTTGCAGTTGTAGATATGGACTGGCATCTGGTAGAGGATGTACCTCCTGTATATGGAAGCGGATGGACAGGATATACCTGGAATAAGAAGTTTTTCCCAAATCCGCCTGAATTTATGGACTGGCTGCACAAACATGGATATAAGATCACACTGAACGTACATCCGGCAGATGGAGTGCGTGCTTATGAAGAAGCCTATCCGAGAGTTGCAGAGAAGATGGGAATTGATCCTGCAAGTAAGGAACCGGTACTTTTTGATATGACAGATCCGAAATTCATTGAGACATATTTTGAGGAACTGCATCATCCGATGGAAGAAGAGGGAGTAGACTTCTGGTGGCTTGACTGGCAGCAGGGAACTGTAACCAAGGTTCCGGGACTGGATCCGCTCTGGATGCTGAACCACTATCACTATCTGGACAGCAAGTGGAAAGGAAAACGTGCGCTGACTTTCTCAAGATATGCAGGTCCAGGAAGCCACAGATACCCGGTTGGTTTTTCCGGTGATACGTTCATTACCTGGGAGAGTCTGAAATTCCAGCCATATTTCACAGCAAATGCCAGCAACATCGGTTTTGGATGGTGGAGTCATGATATCGGTGGACATATGTTTGGATACAGAGACGACGAGCTCACTGCAAGGTGGGTACAGCTTGGAGTCTTTTCACCAATGAATCGTCTGCACAGCACAGATAACCCGTTTAATGGAAAAGAACCGTGGAAATACAACCAGATTGTAGAAACAGTAATGAAGAATTTCCTGAAACTGCGTCATAAGCTAGTTCCGTATCTTTACACCATGAACCGTCGTGCAAGCAGAGCGGGACTGCCGCTGGTACAGCCGATGTATTATCTGGAGCCGGAGCGTGAGGAAACCTATGAAGTACCGAACAACTATTATTTCGGCACAGAGATGATGGTATCTCCAATCACAGATAAGCTGGATCCGGTAACAGGACTTGCAGGCGCAAAGACATGGATTCCGCAGGGAATCTGGTATGATTTCTTTAACGGAAGAGCATATAAGGGCGGCAGAAAAGTGGATCTCTGGAGAGATATTTATGAGATGCCGGTACTTGTGCGTGAAGGCAGCATCATTCCACTGAAGGACATGGAAGGATATGATAATTCCATTGAGAATCCTGAGAAACTGGAAGTACTTGTATATCCTGGAGAATCAGGAGAATTTGTACTTTGGGAAGACGGTGGGGACACACCGGAAGACCTGGATGAGAATTGGGTATCCACCAGAATGACGAAGACTGCAGATGAGAATGGAACAGTATTTATTGTAGAAGCTGCACAGGGAAATACAGCAGTGATCCCGCAGAAACGTTCCTGGAAGATCCGCTTCTGCAACATTCAGGACAAACCGCAGGAGGTTACTGTAAACGGACAGGTATATAAGGATGCAGAGTTCGCAGAGGATAAGAAGCTTCATGGAACAATAGTGATCCTCAAGGATGTGCCGGCAGATGCACAGGTGAAGGTTACTTTTGCGGCAGATGCAGCTGTTTATCAGAGAGATTATGCAGAAGAGGTCTATGAGATTCTGGAAAAAGCACAGATTACCTATGCACAGAAGACAGAGGTTTATAAAGTAGTGAAAGAGCTGGGCACAGAGGCAGTGCCAGTTCTGGTATCCATGAATTTGAATCCGTCATTGCTTGGGGTACTGATGGAGATTCTTACAATGGGAATTTAACCGAATCAAGTAAGTGTGCCAACAAGTTGATTTCTCGAACAATCTTGCGTCTAAATTTCTTATTTCCGCGTTGTCGTCGGTCGCCGTAGCCACCGCTACGCCTCCTTCCTCCGCCTTGAAATAAGAAAATTTATCCTGCAAGATTGTTTCAAGAATCAACTTGTCGGCACACTAGTTCTCTGCGGTAACATAAAAATCCCGCTCACAGTTGTGTCTTACTGTGAGCGGGATTTCACATTTTAAAAGAAGGAGTGCCGGATCTTGCGATCCGGCAAGTATGAAAAAGAAAAAGTTTTATTATAAATAAAGCGTTTGCTTTATTTGCTTATTAATATACAGGGAAAATGTGTGCAAAATGTGATGGACTGTTGAAGAAATTGTGATTAAATTCTAAAAAACTTATAAAAAAAAGAAAAAGACCTGAAAAGGTCTGTAAAAAGAAGGAGGGCCGGACCTTACGGTCCGGCATAAGTATGAAAAAGAAAAAAGTTAAAAATCTATGTGAAAAAGCATTTGCAACCTGTCTGTAAAGCATTTGCTTTATTTGCTTATTAATATACAGGGAATTTGTGAGCAAAATGTGATGGACTGTTGAAAAAAACGTGATTAAATTCTAAAAAACTTATAAATTGGAAGTAAGATTACTGTTCACACACCACTATCCCGCGAGGTGTTTTGGCATGAATATGCCAAAATCCCGAGACATACAAGCCAAAATTCCATTGCCGCAGGCAATCTGGAATGAATTTTGGCTACGTTACTGTGAACGGAGTGAACAATAACGTAGGAAGAAAACACAAGGTGGAAAACTGAAAATAAGCATTGTAAAAATCCGAACTGTAATTTATAATAAAATTCAATGGTAACGGTTCAATATCTTTACAGTTACAAATAATGAGAAACAAGGAGGAAAACATGAAAAGAGAAACAGTCGTCGTACTGGATTTCGGCGGTCAGTACAATCAGCTGGTTGCCAGACGTGTGAGAGAATGTAACGTATACTGCGAAATCTATTCATACAAGACCGATCTTGAGAAAATCAAGGCAATGAATCCTAAGGGAATCATCCTTACCGGTGGTCCGAACAGCTGCTATGAGGCAGATTCACCTACATGCAATAAAGAATTATTTGAGCTTGGTATTCCTGTTTTGGGACTTTGCTATGGCGCACAGCTTATGATGCATGTTCTGGGCGGAAAAGTTGAGAAAGCAGATGTGAGCGAATATGGAAAGACAGAGGTTCTGGTAGATAAGACAGATTCCAAAATCTTCAAAGACGTATCTGACAAAACAATCTGCTGGATGAGCCACACAGATTACATTTCCCAGGTTGCACCAGGATTTGAGATTGCTGCTCACACAGCAGACTGTCCGGTAGCAACTGCACAGAATGAGGAGAAGAAGCTATATGCGATCCAGTTCCATCCGGAAGTGCTTCATACAGTAGAAGGAAAGAAGATGCTTTCCAACTTTGTACTTGGTGTCTGCGGATGTGCCGGAGACTGGAAAATGGATGCCTTTGTTGAGCACACTATCAGAGAAATCCGCGAGAAGGTCGGGGATGGAAAAGTTCTTCTTGCCCTGTCAGGTGGTGTTGACTCTTCCGTTGCAGCAGGACTTCTTTCCAGAGCAATCGGAAAGCAGCTTACCTGTGTATTTGTAGACCATGGTCTTCTTCGTAAAGATGAGGGAGATGAGGTTGAGGGTGTATTCGGACCAAACGGTCAGTTTGACCTGAACTTTATCCGCGTTAATGCACAGCAGAGATACTATGACAAGCTGGCAGGTGTTACAGAGCCTGAAGCAAAACGTAAGATCATCGGTGAAGAATTTATCCGTATTTTTGAAGAAGAGGCCAAGAAGATTGGTGCGGTAGATTTCCTGGCACAGGGAACTATTTATCCAGACGTTGTAGAGAGTGGTCTGGGCGGAGAGTCCGCAGTGATCAAATCTCACCACAATGTAGGCGGACTTCCGGATTTCGTTGATTTCAAGGAAATCATCGAACCGCTCCGCGACCTTTTCAAGGATGAGGTTCGTAAAGCAGGTCTGGAGCTTGGAATTCCGGAGAGACTAGTATTCCGTCAGCCATTCCCGGGACCGGGACTTGGAATCCGTATTATCGGTGAAGTTACTGCAGAGAAGGTTCGTATTGTACAGGATGCAGACTTCATTTATCGTGAAGAGGTAGACAATGCTGCAGCTGAGTATAAGAAAGAACACGGTGAAGATCCTTCATGGATGCCGAACCAGTACTTCGCAGCACTGACAAATATGCGAAGTGTAGGCGTTATGGGTGACTTCAGAACTTATGATTACGCTGTAGCGCTCCGCGCAGTGAAGACTATCGACTTCATGACAGCCGAATCTGCTGAGATTCCGTATGCAGTACTGAATAAGGTTATGAACCGCATTATTAACGAAGTTAAGGGCGTTAACCGCGTATTCTATGACCTGACCAGCAAGCCGCCGGGTACGATTGAGTTTGAATAAGAGCCACAAGTCTTGGAATCCGCTAAACAAGCGGCTTCCGAGACTTTTTCTTTTTGCTCTGCTACTAATAGCAACTACTCTTTTTTATCGTTTTCAGTTGGTTGTCATTAACTTTAATAGCAAGAAACCCTGATGACTGCTGGATTTCTTTTAAATGATTTTTCTTTGTGACATCTGGATGATTTTCCCTGATGCGGTATTTGGCGGTACTAACGCAGGTCCAAACTGAGATCGGATGGTTACATCTGAGCCGTTGTCCTGAGTCTGAGATACTTCACAGGTGATACCTGCGGCTTCAAGCAAAGGGTTATCAGATGGTGGCTCAGGTGTTGGCGAATCTGTTGCCTGCAATGATTCCAGACTATGCACAAGCTCCTGTTGTTTATGTGGAAACAGATGGGAGTATGTGTTAAGTGTTGTGGAGACCTTTTCGTGTCCAAGCCTGTCTGCTAACATTAATGCATCACAGCCTTGATTGATAAGTAAGCTGGCGTGCGAATGCCTGATATCATGAATTCGTATCTTCTTTACACCTGTGTTTTTACAGCCTCTTATCATCTCATGTTAACAAATGAAGAAGTTATTGAGGAAATGCTTAATCTTGCAAGACAGATTGTAGTAGCCCAAAAGGAAGGTGACCAGCTTGGGCTTACTGCTGATGAGCTAGCCTTCTATGATGCATTAACGAAGCCACAGGCAATAAAGGATTTCTATGAAAATGAAGAACTGATAGCAATTACAAAAGAACTTGCAGACACTCTCCGAAGAAACAAAACAATTGACTGGCAGAAACGAGAATCAGCAAGAGCAAAAATGCGTATGCTTATAAAGAAACTGCTGAAAAAGCATAAGTATCCACCTGAAGGTATGGAGGATGCAGTTCAGACTGTTATGACACAGTGCGAACTTTGGACAGATAATAATGATATGGGCGAGGAAAAGGTTGTTAACTTTTGAGACAAATCAATATCATATGCTGAATCAAACTATGCAGCCATGATGGTTGCTGAAAGTACAGCAACATATGGAGCAAAGAAATAAAAGGAAGGATATGCATAAAAATTAACTTTTTGTGCATCATCCAGGAAAAAAATTATGGAATATTATATTTTAAAATGTTATCAAGAAGCTAAAAATAGGTGTTCAGATGTAGATCAAGGATTTGATAGATTTGAACCTAAAATAAAAAAGATAGTTATTGCATGTCTTGTTGCAATGTTTACATCGTGTGCTGAGATTATTTTTACAATGTTATTACTTCCTAAACAATTATGGTACTGTATTGGTATAATAATTTTATTAATTGCAATGGTAATACTTATAAGTGTAGATAATAAAGATCAAAGGAATCATATGGACAAATATGTAGATTCACATAAGAAAAAAATTGAGGTTTTAGACGAAGTATTAGAAAGTAAATTTCAAATAAATAATAAAGAAAAAATAGAAGAACTGATGAATATTTATCAAGAATATATAGATAAAGAAACTAGCAAAGAAAAAAAGAGAAATAGTATTATCTTGACCATTTTTTCTGTATTTGCAGGGGCTTTAACCATTTCATTTGAAAATATGGGAGTTATTGGCATAGATTTTACTAATTGGTTATACGTAGCTACATTTTTGCTTGTTTTTGTTGCAACAGCTGGAATTTGGATTTATTCATATACTTTTTTTGATACATTGAAAAGGAAATATGAACTTATGATAAAAGACTTAAAAGATTTATTGCTGTTAAAATATTAGATATTACATAGTTATTGGCAGTAATAATAGGTATGGTGAAAATGAAGATAGTAAAAAAGCTATATATTTTAATAAAGAAAGCAGGTGCGACACATGAATATGCAGGAGTTAAAGGAACTCATTTACCAAGGCGAAAAAGTTGATATAGAGTGCAAAAAAGCAGAAAAAAACGTACCAAAATCTGCGTATGAGTCATATTCTGCATTTGCCAATACAAAAGGTGGATATATCATACTTGGAGTAAGAGAAGATAAAACAAAGACTGATCCCAAGGATAGATTTATAATACAAGGAATAGAGGATGCACCTAAGCAGAAAGAAGATTTTTGGAATACAATTAATGGAAATAAGGTGAATATAAATTTATTAACAGATGATGATGTAGGGATTGTTGAAGATGGCAGTATAAGATTAATTGTGATTCATGTGCCTAGAGCTGATTTTAATATGCGTCCGGTATATGTTGGAGAAAATCCCTATAAGGGAACATATAAAAGAAATCATGAAGGCGATTATCATGCGACAGAGCATGAGATTAGAGGAATGATAAGAGATCAAAATCCAGAGGGCAATGATAATCAGATAATTGAGTATTATACAATGGATGATATTGATAAAGAAACATTAAGAAAATATCGTCAGATTTTTGAAATCAGAAATGATGGACATGTATGGAATGCTTTGAATGACAAATCTTTTCTTGAAAAGCTGGGTGGCTATAGGAAAGATAGAAAAACTGGAGTAGAAGGCTTGACATTAGCTGGACTTTTGATGTTTGGTACAGGACAGGCTATCAGAGAACGATTTGATAATGTTTTTATGGATTATCGTAATGAGAGTCAAGTGACAGCAGATATCCGCTGGAATGACAGAATTACTTATGATGGTACATGGGAAAATAACCTGTTTAATTTCTTTACAAAAGTAACACCTAAATTAACTGAGGATTTAAAAAAGCCATTTAAATTGGAAGGTGGCGTTCAGCGTATAGATGATACTCCGGTTCACAAAGCAGTTCGTGAAGGCTTTGTAAATATGATTATTCACGCGGATTACTTAATGGATGCAGGAGTATTGAAAGTAATTAAGAGGTCTGATTCGTTCGAATTTACAAATCCGGGAATTTTGAAACTTCCGTTAGAGGATATTTATCGTGGAGGCAATTCAAAGTCAAGAAATCCTCATATGCAGACTATGCTTAGATTGGTTGGATTTGGCGATAATGCTGGCTCTGGATTCCCGACAATTCTTGATGTGTGGAAGTCAGAAGGATGGATAAAACCACAATTGATAGAAGATACAAATCTTGATCAGGTGACACTTGTGATGAAGATGGAAAAGGAATCTGATGATAAATCAGCAGAAAAATCAGCAGAAAAATCAGCAGATTTAAAAAACAGGGAAGGAATGGCGTTATCAGAAAGACATCAGCAGATTTTAGCCATTATGGAGGCTGGTATTGAATATAGTACGGAACAGGTGGCAGAAAAGATAGGTTTAAAAGGTCCAAGGACAAGACAATTATTAAATGAATTAGTGAATAAGGAGTTATTGGCTTGTATTGGAACAACTAAAAGAAGAAGATATATTAAGCCTGTGGATTAAATATATCCAGTCTCATTATTACTAATGATAACGAGTATATGATAGACATTGTTTTATGGCAGGGATAATAGAGAAGTTTTGGAAAAGAAAAAGGCAAGTTGTATAGATTAAAATAATTCGTCGCTTTTTTCATTCGAAAAGCGACGAAAAGTTTTTATTAGTTCGAGCAAAACATTACTAGATCAGCTTGTGATAATGATAAAATAACTAATATTAATTAAATTCATTCATAGCATCCACATATTTCTGTAGTCCATTAGGTTTACAAGCTACTACAGCATACAGCAGAGGATTCTCCTGTACCAGTCGGTACAGATACACAATATCATCAGGTGTATCGAGCAAGACGGCTGAATTACATTTCTCACAACTAATAATAATAGGTGTGTCGGTATATGTATCATTGATAGCATTAATGATAATGGAATTAGTATCAGGTTCATACATGCTAAACAGGTAACAAGGGTTATTTTGTTTCATGGTGTTCTCCTTTCCACAGATACTTAGCACCATCAAGCAGATTAATGATGGCTGTAAGCATATTGTTATAGTCGGTCAGTAGTTCTTTGATTTCATTGCTTGTAGGAAGAGTGTTCAAAGTTGGGTGCTCACAGCATTCAGCATCACTGATTCTAAAACTTATAGTTGAGCTTACATGGCGATGAATACTTTGACCTTTTAGATAGCTGGCTGGAAAACACGCTCACAATGGGGAGCGATATGCCGAGAAATGAGATGACGATTAAGAAAAGCGCGGTAGAATCTATTATAAACTGCAAGACTTTTGAACCGTTAAAAGACGATGTTCATTTTCAAAATATTATAAAGCGGCTGAAAACCCTTGAAGAAAATGGTTGAACCGGTTTATAGACGGAGGCTAATATAATGATTCGCAAACTGTTAAAAAAACTTCTTGGTGAAAATTTCACCGAAAATAATGCAAAGCTGGAAACCGTTAATTTTGCGATTATTCTTTTGATGTTTCTCCTGTATTGAAAAATAAGCTGTGCTGTCATACACTTGTATTATAATACAGGGGTATAAAGGAGCGAGAAGATGAAAAAAAGGTGGTTTATCAATCTGATAATCGGTATAATAATGGTTATAAGCGGTTGTCTTGGATATTTGCAATAAGAAGCATGGGGAAGCGGAATTAAAAGAATTCTTAATGCAGCAGAAGAGTATGGACTTCCGAAACCGAGATTTCAGAGAGTATGAAACTTTTTCTGTAAAATAATGTTTATAAGGTTCTTCTATGATACAATAAATATCATTAGGAGGGCCT
>NZ_CAXSTD010000015.1:0-96840 GCF_964240315.1 Blautia sp. Marseille-P2398 | reverse complement strand
TAAAAATGTAAAGAATTTTCGAGAATCGTATGTGTTTCACTGTTTAGTTATCAAGGTTGTCTGTCTTGCGACAGCTTTTTTTATTTTATCATGTTGTTTTTGATTTGTCAAGAACTTTTTTAAGTTTTTTTCAAATCTTTTTCAACCGATTTACTGTTTGTTGACAGCTTGTTTACTTTATCATAGTTTCAAGTGTTTGTCAACATCTTTTTTTATTTATTTTTTGTTTTCCAAAAAATAAAAACGGAGAAGGAGGGATTTGAACCCTCGCGCCGCGTTAGCGACCTATACCCTTAGCAGGGGCACCTCTTCGGCCTCTTGAGTACTTCTCCAGACTCCGAACTAATAGTTCAATATTAAATTCGAATGCACTTTGGAATCTCCCGAAGCGCATTTGTAATTATATGTAAAAAAACCTGTTTTGTCAACAGGTTTTTTTACTTTTTTTCATATTTTTTATTTTTTACCCTAAAATCCGGTTTCAGGACTTGCAAATTTCATACTTCCATCAAGAAGTATACTGTGTTATTGTCGCTTCGATACGTTTTTTTACCTCTGCTGCAATCTCTGTTGTTTTCATATCTTTATACTCATCATAGTATATGGGTTCCAGAAAATGTACCTGCACTGTAAGTTTTTTGACAGATCCCGTATCAAACGCCTTATAAGAATCAATCAGTGCTACGGGTACGATCGGACATTTTGATTTCGTTGCTGCTTTAAAACTTCCACCTTTAAATTCCTGCGGATGATTGCCGTCTTTGCTTCTGGTTCCCTCGGCAAAAATCAGATAGTTTCTTCCTGCCTTTACTTCTTTGATAACATTAATGATTACCTGCATAGATTGTTTGACATCATCACGGTCAATCATAAACGCTTTCATGCATGCAAATACCTGCTTCAGAAATGGTACGTTTGTCAGCTCTTTTTTCGCCACTACCGAGAAAGGTACCGGACACACCTGTATGATTGCAAGTACATCAAATAATCCCTGATGATTGGGAAAGAAAATAAACCCATTTTCTTTTGGAATATTTTCCATACCATGACCGTCAATTACCAGATTACCGCCTTTCACTGCTCTGTTATCTACATATTTAAGAAGCTGATATCTCTGTTCTTCACTGTAACGTTCTGCATGCGATGCATACCAGCATAACTTAAACCATCCATATGGAACAAAAAAGAGATTTCTAAATACCATCAGTAATATTCTTTTCATTTTTTTGCCCTCGATATATTACACTCCTGCTTTTTCCGAAATTTTGTCTTCATATCCCGGATTCTTCTTGATAAATGTTTCATATGCTTTGGTATACGTCTTGTAAGCATCTGTCTTCATAAATTGGACATATGCTGTAGCCGCCTGAGTTTTCATATCATCTGTGATCTGTGATGGTGCCATGATATAATAAGTTTTATCCTGTTTACCAACCATATAAGTTCCAACACATGGATATTCCTGATCATCCTCCAGGATCAGATTGTAGGTTATGTATACATAACTGTACTTGTCATTTTCAGAAAGGATCTCACAATCCTGAACAGATACTTTCTTAGGATTATGTGCCGCAAAATATTTGAGTGTTGCTGTAATCTCTGCCTGAAGATCTGCTTCTGTATTATCTGCCTGGTTATAGCACTCCTTCACTTTCTTTTCTTTCCCGTCAGTATAGGACTGAATCAATTCCTCTGTTACTTTTTCCGGTGATTTATGACTCACTCCCCCGCATCCTGCCACACAGAGTGTCAGTAATACCAACACTCCAGCTGCAAGATATCTGTACCATTTCTTCATGGTTATTCCTCTTCCCCTCTGTTCTCATCCTGTGTCTCCTGATCTGTCGGCTGATCAGATTCTTCTGTTTCTGCACTGTCCGTAATTTCCACTGCTGCCTGCTGTGCATTTGTATCTTTTTCTTCTTTATCTCTCACTTTAGCTACACTGGCTACAGTGACACCCTCTGTAAGATTGATCAGTTTTACACCCGATGTAATTCTTCCAAGAATGGAAATATCAGCGCAGGCGATTCTGATGATAATACCTTCCGTAGTGATCAGCATTACTTCATTATCTTCATTTACAGCTCTTGCTCCGATTACATCACCGGTTTTCTCGGTAATCTTATAACATTTTACACCTTTACCGCCACGATTCTGACAGGTAAATTCACCCATAGAAGTACGTTTACCCATACCATTTGCAGAAACTATCAGCAGGCAATCTCCCTGAGAATTCAGCTGCATTGCTACCACTTCGTCTCCGTCATCGATATTCATACCGCGTACGCCCATAGAAGTTCTGCCTGTACTTCTTACATCTGTTTCTTTAAAACGGATACACATACCATCTTTTGTAACAAGTATTATATCCTTCTTATCATCTGTAAGCTTAACCTCGATCAGTTCATCATCATCACGCAATGTGATAGCTGCCAGTCCGTTTTTACGCACATTCGCATATTCTTTAATTGGTGTTTTCTTTACCAGGCCATTCTTCGTAGCCATCATCAGATAATGACCATCTTCAAATTTGCGGAGCGGGATTACTGCAGTGATGCATTCCCCCGGCATAAGCTGTAACAGATTAATAATCGCAGTTCCTCTTGCAGTACGTCCTGCCTCCGGAATCTCATATGCCTTCAGACGATATACCCTTCCTGTATTTGTAAAGAACATCAGATAATGATGGGTAGTTGTCATCAGAAGTTCTTCAATGTAGTCATCCTCAAGAGTCTGCATTCCCTTGATTCCTCTTCCACCTCTGTTCTGGCTTCTGAAATTATCTACTGTCATTCTCTTAATATATCCAAGTTTGGTCATTGTGATCACTGTATTCTCTCTCGGAATCAGATCCTCTGTAGAAATATCGTATACATCATATCCGATAGAAGTCTTTCTGTCGTCTCCGTATTTCTCTGCAATTGCAAGAATTTCTTCACGAATCACGCGAAGAAGAAGACTTCTGTCCGCAAGGATAGCCTCGTATTTACGGATTTTTTCCATTAAATCAGCATATTCTGCTTCCAGCTTCTCTCTTTCCAGACCTGTCAGAGCACGCAGACGCATATCTACGATTGCCTGTGCCTGAACATCTGTCAGTTCAAAGCGGTCCATTAACTCCTGTTTTGCAATCTGCACATTCTGCGAAGCTCTGATAATACGGATCACCTCATCAATATTGTCCAGTGCTTTCAGCAGACCTTCTAAAATGTGAGCTCGCTCTCTTGCTTTATTCAGGTCATATTTCGTTCTTCTGGTCACTACATCTTCCTGATGAGCCAGATAATATTCCAGCATCTGTTTCAGGTTTAATACCTTCGGTTCCAGACTTCCGTTATTCGGAATAAGTGAAAGCATATTTACGCCAAAAGTATCCTGTAACTGCGTATGCTTATACAGTAAATTCAAAACTACATTTGCATTTGCATCCTTGCGCAGATCAATACAGATTCTCATTCCCTCACGACTGGAATGGTCATTCAGGTCTGTGATTCCGTCAATCTTTTTATCTCTTACAAGTTCTGCAATCTTTGAGATCAGACGCGCTTTATTTACCAGATACGGAAGCTCTGTGACAATAATTCTGGACTTTCCGTTTGGAAGAGTCTCAATATTTGTCACTGCACGTACACGAATCTTACCACGACCTGTTCTGTATGCTTCTTCAATCCCTCTTCTTCCAAGAATCGTCGCACCTGTAGGAAAGTCAGGACCTTTTACAATATCCAGAATCTCTTCCATAGTCGTTTCGCGTTGTTCTTCAATGATATTGTCTATAATCTTGACAACAGCATCCACAACCTCTCTCAGATTATGAGGAGGGATATTGGTAGCCATACCTACTGCAATACCTGAAGTTCCGTTCACCAGAAGATTCGGATAACGGGACGGCAATACAACCGGCTCTCTCTCTGTTTCATCAAAGTTTGGCTGGAAGTCAACAGTATCTTTGTTAATATCTGCCAGCATTTCCATGGAAATCTTACTCAGACGTGCCTCAGTATATCGCATGGCCGCTGCCCCGTCACCATCTACGGAACCAAAGTTTCCATGTCCGTCTACCAGCGGATATCTGGTAGACCATTCCTGTGCCATATTTACAAGTGCTCCATAAATAGAACTGTCACCATGTGGATGATATTTACCCATTGTATCACCGACAATACGCGCACATTTACGATGCGGTTTGTCAGGACCATTATTCAGTTCTATCATGGAATACAATACACGTCGCTGAACCGGTTTCAGACCATCTCTTACATCAGGCAGTGCTCTGGAAGCGATAACGCTCATGGCATAGTCAATATAAGAGTCCTTCATGGTCTTTTCCAGATCCACCTCGTGGACTTTGTCAAAAATATTATCTTCCATTTATCTATTCTCCCTATTATCAGATATCCAGATTCTTTACAAATCTTGCATTCTCTTCAATAAATTCACGTCTCGGCTCTACCTTGTCACCCATCAGTGTAGTAAATGTAAGGTCAATCTCAGAAGTCGCAGCCTCATCCATGGTAACCTTAAGCAGGATTCGTTTCTCAGGATCCATTGTCGTCTCCCAAAGCTGGTCTGCATCCATCTCTCCAAGACCTTTATAACGCTGGATCTTGTTATTTCCGTCACGTCCGATTTCTGTCAGAATCTGATTCAGTTCATCATCGTCGTATGCATACCATACTTTCTTGTTCTTCTCCACCTTGTATAATGGCGGCTGTGCAAGATACACATATCCCTGTTTGATAAGCTCAGGCATAAAACGATACAGGAAAGTCAGCAGAAGGGTTGCGATGTGCGCACCATCGACATCGGCATCAGTCATAATAATAATCTTATGATAACGAAGTTTACTGATATCAAAATCTTCATGAATTCCTGTTCCGAAAGCTGTGATCATAGCTTTGATCTCTGCATTTGCATAAATCTTATCCAGACGTGCTTTCTCTACATTCAGGATCTTACCTCTCAGTGGAAGGATAGCCTGTGTTACACGATTTCTGGCTGTTTTTGCAGAGCCACCGGCGGAATCTCCCTCTACAATGTAGATTTCACAGTTCTCAGGATTCTTATCTGAACAGTCTGCAAGCTTTCCAGGAAGTGACATATTATCAAGTGCTGATTTTCTTCTAGTCAGATCACGAGCCTTACGTGCAGCCTCACGTGCTCTCTGTGCAAGAACTGATTTCTCTACTGTAGTTTTCGCTACTGTTGGATTCTGCTCAAGGAAAATCTCAAGCTGCTTGCTCACCACGCTGTCAACAGCCCCTCTTGCTTCACTGTTTCCAAGCTTCTGTTTTGTCTGACCTTCAAACTGGGGATTCTCAATCTTAACACTGACGATTGCAGTCAGACCTTCGCGGATATCATCGCCACTCAAATTGGGTTCACTGTCTTTAAGCAGCTTGTTCTTTCTGGCATAATCATTGAACGTCTTTGTCAGGGCATTTCTGAAACCTACAATATGAGTACCACCCTCAGGTGTATTAATATTATTTACAAATCCATAGCAGTTCTCTGTATAAGAATCATTGTGCTGCATGGCAACCTCTACAGACACACCGTTCTGCTGTCCTTCGCAGTAAATGATTTCCGGGTAAAGCGCTTCCTTGCTTCTGTTCAGATAGCTTACAAATTCACGGATACCACCTTCATAATGGAAAACTTTCTCTCTTTCCATTCCTTCTCTGGTATCTTTAAGAGAAATCTTCAATCCCTTTGTCAGGAATGCCATCTCTCTCAAACGCTGTTTCAGAATGTCATAATCATATACTGTTTCCTCAAATATTTCTTTATCCGGAAGGAAGACAACTGTTGTTCCGGTCTTATCCGGCTGGCAGTCTCCCACAACCTTCAGAGGATACATAGTTTTACCGCGTTCATATCTCTGCTGATAAATCTTACCTTCATGATAGATCCTTACTTCAAGCCATGTGGAAAGTGCATTTACTACAGACGCACCTACTCCGTGAAGACCACCGGATACCTTGTACCCTCCGCCTCCAAATTTACCGCCGGCATGAAGAATGGTAAATACTACTTCTACAGCAGGAATCCCTGCTTTATGATTGATTCCTACCGGAATACCACGTCCGTTATCTACAACTGTGATAGAGTTGTCCGGATTAATAACTACCTGAATCTCTGTACAAAATCCTGCCAGTGCTTCATCAACCGCGTTATCTACAATCTCATAAACCAGATGATGAAGACCTCTGCCGGATGTACTTCCGATATACATACCTGGTCTCTTTCGTACGGCTTCCAAACCTTCCAGAATCTGGATTTGATCCGCTCCGTATTCTGTATTTTCTCCGCCCATTTCTTTCCTCCTGTTATATATACTTATCACCAGAATATATCTGAAAACCCCTGCGTGAAAATTATAGACAGGTTTTCAAATATATTCTGGTATCTGGACATAATAATACAAATTTATTATAGCACAAAAGCCCGTTCCTTGCCACAGCCTGAATAAAAAAGAATCCCCGAAAACGGGAATTCTTCTGTATGTTAATCTTATTCTTCGGTTTTATTGATGAGGTACTGATAGACATCTCTCTTCGTCATTCCTCTGTCATTTGCTACCATTTTCATAGCTTCTTTTCTTGAATGTCCCTGATTTTCATAGATTTCCATGTGTTCTTCTATGGTAATTTTTTCCCAGGATGCCTTCTGTTCCTCTTCCATCTCCTGTCTGCTTCTGCCTTCAATCACCAGCACGCACTCTCCAAGCGGCTTCTCTGTCTGATAATAGAGGATCAGCTCCTCGATAGTCGTATGGAATGCAGTCTCATGTCTTTTCGTCAGTTCCCTGCAAAGAGTCATTCTGCGATTTCCGAGAGTTTCCTTCAATTCCTCCAGAGTTCTTACCAGTCTGTGAGGAGCCTCATAGAGAATGATAGTTCTCGTTTCATTCTTCAGTTCTTCCAGAATCAGTTTTCTTTCTTTTTTATCTGCCGGAAGAAATGCTTCAAAAGCGAATCTTCTGGTTGGAAGTCCGGACAGAGTCAGGGCAGTGATACAGGCAGCAGGTCCCGGAAGAGAAGTTACTTCAATCCCCGCTTCATAACACATTGCCGCAAGCTCCTCTCCCGGATCTGAGATCCCCGGAGTTCCCGCATCTGTGATCAGTGCAATATTCTGCCCTTCCTGCATTTTACTGATCAGAACATATGCCTTATCAATTTTGTTGTACTCATGATAACTGGTCATAGGTGTTTTTATATCAAAATGGTTCAGCAGTTTAATACTGTTTCTGGTATCCTCTGCTGCAATAAGATCCACTTCTTTCAATGTTCGAAGTACCCGGAGTGTAATATCCTCCAGATTTCCTATGGGTGTTGCACATAAATACAATTTACCACTCATAATTTGTTTCCTCTCATATTACTTTGCAAATAAAATTCGGTTAAATCATATCATAAATCTTCAGTATATTTTCTGTATAGACTCCCGGCTCTTTATATACGATCAGAGGAGGTTCCACTGTAACTCTGGAATTTCCTCCCTTTAATGCCTCGATCAGAACCATGTTTGGTTCTCTGTCTATGTATGGATATACAAGCTGCATCCTTTTCGGTTCCAGACGATACTTTGTGAGAACATTCATAATCTCAGCCAGTCTGAACGGTCTGTGAACCATATAAAATCTTCCACGTTCTTTCAGAACCTTTGATGCCTGGCTCACCACATCCTCCAGATTACAGAGTACTTCATGTCTGGCAATTGCTTTTGGCATATCCGGATTGCGAAGCCCATGCTGTCCGATCATATAAGGCGGATTACTTGTCACTACATCAAAAGAAGCTGCCCCAAAAATATCAGCAGCCTCCTTAATATCACCCCGTACGATCTCAACATCGTCCTCCAGATGATTATATCTGACACTGCGTCCGGCCATATCTGCACACTCTTTCTGAATCTCAAGACCTGTAAAGTGTTTCCCATTTGTTTTGGTTTTAAGCAGGATCGGGATAATTCCCGTTCCTGTTCCCAGATCCAGAGCAGTCTCACCCTTTTTTACTTTTGCAAAGCCGGAAAGAAGAACTGCATCCATCCCAAAACAGAATTTATCCGGATCCTGTATCACATAATATCCGTTCTGAAGATCATCTATACGTTCATTATCTTTTACCAGCTGATCAGTCATTTAATTTGGAATCTCCTTTTTTATCTTCCAGATTTCCAAGTTCTTTTAATTCTTTTTCAGAGACTTTGACTTTCTTCTTTCTCGGTCTGAATTTCAGGTCATCTACCGGAAATTCCTGAATTTCTTTCTCGTCATTGATCTCTACAATTACCTTTACACGTTGACGAAGCACGTTTACACTGTGTACAGTTCCGGTAAGCCCATCCGGAGTTGTAACTGTATCTCCCAGTCCCGGAAGCTTTTTATTCAGCTCTTCATATGTTTCCTGCTCGTTCTTCAGGCAGCACATCAGTCTTCCGCACACACCGGAAATCTTTGTCTGGTTAAGGGACAGATTCTGCTCTTTTGCCATCTTTATGGATACAGGTGCAAACTCAGACAGATATGTGTGGCAGCACAGACATCTTCCGCAGATACCGATTCCTCCCAGAATCTTTGTCTCATCGCGAACACCAATCTGGCGAAGTTCGATACGCGTTTTAAAAATTGCTGCCAGATCTTTTACCAACTGGCGAAAATCAATTCTGCCATCAGCAGTGAAATAAAACAGCACTTTATTATTATCAAATGTATACTCTGCATCTATCAGTTTCATTTCCAGACCATGTTCACGAATCTTCTTCTGACAGATTTTAAATGCCTCTCTCTCTCTGACTCTGTTCTGTGCCTCTCTCTCGTCGTCCTCCTTTGTTGCCACACGAAGAACTTCTTTGAGAGGGTGAACAACATCTTCCTCACCTACTTCTCTTGGTGCAAGTACGACTTTCCCGTATTCAATTCCCCGGGCTGTCTCCACGATCACGTGATCGCCTGTTTTAATTTCATAATCTTTAGGACTGAAATAATAAATCTTGCCTACATTACGAAATCTCACGCCTACTACTTTTGTCATTCTATTTCTCCCTGATCGTCAGGAACAGCAATTCAAATGCCAGATCAAAATTAACATTTGCTTTCAGACGTACCTTTGTCTTCTGAATAGAATCCAGAATGTTCTCCAGATTCTCGTAGGAACGCTGCTTTGCCTGTTCTCTGATAAAATTAATTTCCTGTTTAAATACCAGATTGTCAATCTCCTGTGTTGCCTTAAACATCAGGACATCTCTGAACCAGAACTGGAAAATATCCAGATAATCGTTGATATTCTGTTTGTCCTCAGAAAGACTCTTAATCGCATCTGACAGTTCATAAACTTCCATGGTGTTTGCATATTTAAGAATCCTCAGTGCATTCTGAGTCATCTCTGCAAACTCCTGAGAAGTAGCTGCTTCTTTTGCCCTTCCAATACTGCCCTGTGCAAAGGATGCGTCAATCTCCGCCTGGTAATCCGGAACATGAAGATGCTCCATCAGATATTTCTTTACAAGACCGTCATCCACTACCTTCAGATCAAGACGAACACATCTTGACTGAATAGTCGGCAGCAGTCCCCCGATATTATTAGTCAGCAAAAGAATCACTGCATATTCCGGCGGCTCTTCAATTGTTTTAAGAAGAGCATTCTGTGCCTGTGGTGTCATAAGATCTGCATCTGCAATAATATAAATCTTGTAAGGACTGTAATATGGTCTGATATCTATATCATTGATCACCTGATCCCTGATCTCGTCAATTGTGATCGTTCCAGGTTTCTCATGACTGACCATAATAATGTCCGGATGATTCTTACCCATCGCCTTTTTGCAGGAGTCGCATTTCTGGCAGGGTTCTGTACCTCCGGCCTCACACTGAAGTGTTGCCGCAAAAGTCCCTGCAAGGAGCTTCTTACCAGAACCTGGTTCGCCGGTAAAAATATAAGAATGCGATATTTTTCCTGATTCTATTGCATTTTTTAAATGTCCGATAATCTCTTCATGTCCGATAATATTGTTAAATCCCATCATAAGAATCACCTCACCAGTCCGTTTTGTAAGATATTATACCATAAAAGAAGAACTATTGCACAGACTTTATATAATTTGCGATTTCTTTCACACAGTCATCAAGATTTATATTCTGAAAACGTTTCTCTATCCCTGCGTTCAGAATATTTTCCTCTGAAAAATCCGACTGATCTGCAATAAATCTTCTACACATTTCCTCATATCTTGGATTTTCCTGTTCTCTCTCTCTATTAAGAGCACGACTCAGTCTTTCTCCATCTTCTACCTGGACATAAACAGGACAGACTGCATCTTCCCCATAGTATTTACGCATCTTTTTAAATGACTCCAGAGTACCGATTCCCAGATAATCGGAATCTGCAAGGTTCACCTGACCATCATCTGCAGTGAAATAAGTCCATATCCCATAAACCGTATGATATGCTCTCTCCTCGATAAGATTTCCGTTTTTTCTGAATTCTTCCAGTTTTCCGTCATCTACAAAATAATAATTTTTTCCATCCTGCTCTCCTACCCTGATCGGGCGGGTTGTATACAGAATAAGTGTTTTCAGATTCAATTCTTTATGTGCGGCCAGAAGTGAATAGATTCTGTCTTTTCCGGATGCACTCTTTCCCATGATGTAAAAAATCTTTCCCATATCTGTTATGTTATTCCTTTGCCGGACTGTATTCTTCCTGTCCAATTTCATTTCGGGCAGCTACGCAGATTGTTTCAGCAGATGTATCACTGAGTCCCTGTACTTCCAGCCCCTGTTCCATGTATCTTCTCACATTTCTTACAAATTGTCCAGTTATCTGCTCTCCCGGCACAATAATCGGAATTCCGGGCGGATACAGATAAGCAAACTCTGCACTGACTTTGCCAACACTTTCTTTCAGAGAATATCGCCTTTGCTGCGCATCCACTGCCTGAGAAATTGTCATAAGCTGTGTCATTCTCGCATGAGAAGTATGATACTGCGATTCCTCCGACTCATCTGTTTGCTGTATCTCTGCATCAATCTCTTCAATTGCAGTACACAGTCTCTCAAATCCCTCTTCTGTATCTCCCACTGCTGCAATTCCAAGAACATATTTCTCAGCCGCCATTTCCATTTCAATGTGATATCTGTCACGAAGTATCTGATGGAGAAGGTGTCCGTTAACAGAAGTTCCGACTGTGGAGAACAACAGCTTGGATCTGTCAAAATCATAGATTCCACTGCCTTCGATCATAGAACCTTCGATCAGTTTTATTTTTTCACACTTTGAAAGACGCTGTCTGGCCTTCTCCAGATTGAAGGTAAATTCACGAAACATTTGCTGCCCGTCTTTTCTCAGTTTATCCATACATGCATCCATACTCGCCATCAGAATATACGACGGACTGCTGGTCTGGTAAATCCCCATAAATCTCTTTATCTTTTCCACATCTGCCATATCACTGCATATATGAAGCACCGCCGTTTGAGTCATAGATGGCAGCGTTTTATGGAAACTCTGTATTACAATGTCAGCTCCCAGATCAGCAGCAGACACCGGAAAATATTTAGAATAATGAAAATGTGCACCATGTGCTTCATCCACAATAAGAGGAATCTTATGTCTGTGTACAACTTCTGCAATTGTCTTTATATCAGACACAACGCCGTCATATGTAGGCGAAGTAAGCAGAAGAGCCTGCACATCCGTATTTTCTTCCAGATATCTTTCCACACGTTCAGGGGAAATTCCTCCGTTTATCCCCAGTCTCTGATCTTCATGTGGATAAATATAGACCGGCTGAAGCTCACGTAAATACAATGCATGGTAAACAGCCTTGTGACAGTTCCTCGCGACAAGTATCTTCCCACCTTTATTTACACTTGCACTGACTGCTGCCAGAAGAGCCGCCGTACTTCCATTTACACTGAAGAAACATTTCTTTGTCCCATAAATCTGAGCTGCATATTCCTGTGCTTCTTTCAAAATTCCTTCCGCATGATGAAGATTGTCAAATCCTGAAATCTCTGTAATATCTCTCTCAAAAAGAAAATCATCTGCTGAAGATGCCCGGTTTCTCTTATGCCCCGGCATGTGAAACGGATAATAGTCAGACTGCCCATAGCTTTCTAATTTTTTATATAATCTTTCCATTTTTTTCCTTTTTATACTATTGTGCCAACAAGTTGATTTCTCGAACAATCTTGCGTTCCAAATTTCCCACTGATTATTGCCTTTTCGTGCCTGAAATATGGAACTTCCCTGATTCAGTTAAACTTTAAATCTGTATCCTACGCCCCAGATTGTTTCAATATACTGAGGTTTTGCAGTATTAAATTCAATTTTCTCCCGGATCTTCTTGATATGGACAGTGACTGTTGCAATATCTCCCACAGATTCCATATCCCAGATTTCCCGGAACAACTCTTCCTTGGTAAACACTCTGTTCGGATTCTCTGCAAGGAAGGTAAGCAGATCATATTCCTTGGAAGTAAATGTTTTCTCCTCTCCGTTTACCCATACGCGGCGTGCAGTCTTATCAATCTTGATCCCGCGGATCTCCACAATATCATTTTTGCGTACATTGGAACCGATCAGACGATTATATCTGTCCATATGTGCCTTGACTCTGGCTACCAGTTCACTTGGACTGAATGGTTTTGTCATGTAATCATCTGCCCCCAGTCCCAGACCTCTGATTTTATCTATGTCATCTTTCTTTGCAGATACCATGATGATAGGAGTATTCTTCTCCTGTCTTACCTGCCTGCAGATATCAAAGCCATCCACTTCCGGAAGCATCAGATCCAGAATAATCAGGTCAAACTCCTCATTCAGCGCACGCGTCAGTCCGGTGTCTCCTCTGTTGCAGATTTCAACTTCAAATCCGGAAAGCTCCAGATAATCCTTCTCCAGATCTGCAATTGCCTCTTCATCTTCTATAATTAAAATTCTGCTCATTTCATTGGTACCTCCTGATACTTTCTAAGTACAAAATACATGATTGTGCCGATTCCAAGCCTGCTGGTTGCCCAGACCTTTCCTCCATGATCCTCCAGGATCTTTTTTACAATGGAAAGACCGATTCCGCTTCCTCCCTTGGAGGAATTTCTCGACACGTCTGTTCTGTAAAAACGATCAAAAATAGACGGCAGATCCTTTGCTGCAATTCCCTTTCCATTATCTTCAATTTCAACCTGAATAAAATCTCCCACATCCTTTATGCGAATCTGGATGATACCTTTGGGTTTATCCATATATTTGATAGCATTGCTGATAACGTTATGAATAACACGCCGAATCTGTTCTCCATCTGCGATCACCTGCACATTATCCTCAACATAATTGGCATATACCAGTTCAATTCCTCTCGTTTCCAGTTCCAGTCCTACTTCTTCTGCGCAATCACTGAAATAATCTTCTACATTCAGTTTACTGAAAGTATATGGAATTCTGTTGGTATCAATCTTTGAATAAAAAGTCAGCTCATTGATCAGATGATCCATCTCATTCGTCTTATTATAAATAGTCTTCACATAACGGTCTATTTTCTCCGGCGTATCCGCTACGCCGTCCATAATCCCCTCTACATATCCCTTTACCGCTGTGATCGGCGTCTTAAGATCATGAGAAATATTGCTGATAAGTTCTTTATTTTCTTTATCCATAAGAACTTTCTCTTCTGCTGATTCCTTCAGCCGCTTTCTCATCTCCTCAAAATCCCGGCAAAGTTCCGAAAACTCATCGTCACCATCTACTTCCAGAACAAAATCAAGATTTCCCTCTTTGATATTCTGAGTGGCTTTCTTTAATTTAACCAGCGGTGTGGCAATACTTCTGTAAATCCATAATCCAATAGATAAAGCTGTGAATACTAATATTACCGTCGCAGTAAACAGCAGATCTTTTGCAATAATCCTTACCTGTGTCTGGCTGTGGGTGGATTCCCCTACTGAAATATCATACACCACTTCCGAGGAATCCTTTGTCTGCTGTGCAAACTTTGTATGACCTAATCCGTACAAAGTTGCCGAAAATAAAAGCAGAGGAACCAGAATACTCATACCGAATCCAACTATAATCCTTGTTTTTAACTTCATCCCGATCATCCTTTATCTGTTGATTTATAAGGTTTCTATAATTTTGCCCTCTGCAAGCATTATATCATAAAGTCTGTTTTACATATCTAAATTTTCTATAAAAAGAACAGGAATCATCTGTCCTGTTCTTTCAGATAATTCCTGTTTTATCCCATTGCACTGCAATTTTTGTGATATTCTGTAATTATTCAGCATTCCACTGTCTATGCAAGTACTGAACAGTTACGATTTTCTTATTTAAGCAAGGTATTTTTTAAGGTCATCAACTTTATCCAGATGCTCCCATGGAAGGTCTACATCCGTACGTCCGAAATGTCCATAAGCAGCTGTCTGTCTGTAAATCGGTCTTCTCAGATCAAGCATCTTGATAATTCCCGCCGGGCGAAGGTCAAAGTTCTCACGAATGATCTCAACCAGCTTTGTATCAGAAAGTTTACCGGTTCCGAATGTTTCTACGTGGATAGATGTCGGATGAGCAACACCGATCGCATAGGAAAGCTGAATCTCACATTTATCTGCAAGACCTGCTGCAACAATATTTTTTGCAACATAACGTGCAGCATACGCTGCGGAACGGTCTACCTTTGTACAGTCTTTACCGGAGAAAGCACCGCCGCCATGACGTCCGGTTCCACCGTAAGTATCAACGATGATCTTACGTCCGGTAAGTCCGCTGTCACCATGAGGTCCGCCGATCACGAAACGTCCTGTTGGGTTGATGAAGTATTTTGTGTTCTCATCTACCATATCTGCCGGAATGATCTCATCGAAAACATATTTCTTAATGTCCTCATGGATCTGCTCCTGAGTTACATCCGGATCATGCTGTGTAGAGCATACTACTGCATCGATACGGCTTGGTTTTCCGGCTTCATCATATTCTACAGTAACCTGTGTTTTTCCATCCGGTCTTAAATATTTTAATGTACCGTCTTTACGGATCTTCGTTAACTGACGTGCAAGTTTGTGTGCCATGTTGATGGCATATGGCATATACTCTTCTGTCTCATTGGAAGCATAACCAAACTGGATACCCTGGTCACCTGCTCCGATGGCATCAATTTCATCTTCACCCATTTTTGCTTCAAGAGCTTTATCTACGCCAAGAGCGATATCAGCAGACTGTTCATCGATTGCTGTGATAACTGCACATGTATCAGCATCAAATCCATATTTTCCACGTGTATATCCGATTTCACGGATAGTATCTCTTACGATTTTCTGGATATCAACATATGCATTTGTTGTAATCTCACCCATAACAAGTACAAGACCTGTAGTTGTAGCAGTTTCACATGCAACACGACTCATAGGATCTTTTTCCATAAGAGCGTCAAGAATAGCATCGGAAATAGCATCACACATTTTATCCGGATGGCCTTCAGTTACAGATTCAGAAGTAAATAAAATTTTCTCCATTGTGTTCTCCTTTTTTTATTCATTTACAATTGTTTCCCGACCGCAGAATAACCCGCAGCCATTTATGTACTGTATCAACAGATTATTTCTCTCCGCTGATACTTTTCCGTTAACAAAAAGAAACAGCCCGAAGTAATCGGACTGTCTGATTATCTCAACAATCCTCTTATTGTTCGATCACTCGCTCAGGTTGGCACCTTCCTACACAAACAGGGGTTGCCGTGGCTTCGCAGATCCTTTGTATCTCCACCACTCTGAATAAAAGGCTATTACTAATTATTAACTTGCATTAATTAAGATTGCTGCATACCATACAATATACTTAACTCTTACAAATGTCAAGTAATTTTTTGGTATTTTTTATCATCCCACCCTGAGACGGAATTTCTGGATTTCTTTCTCATTGGATACTCTCTCAATCTCAGCACCGAGAGATCTCAGCTTATCTTCAAAATTCTCGTATCCTCTCTGGATATATACGATATCATCAACAACTGTGATTCCATCTGCTGCAAGACCTGCGATCACCAGGGCTGCACCTGCACGCAGATCCGGTGCACTTACTCTCGCACCTGTAAGCTTCTTCACACCATCAATAATTGCTGAATTTCCCTCAACTTTGATGTTTGCTCCCATACGTGAAAGTTCGTCCGCATACTTGAATCTGTTCTCAAAAATACTCTCTGTTACAATACTGGTTCCCTCTGCAAGTGCCAGAGTTACAGCAATCTGTGGCTGCATATCTGTAGGATATCCGGGATATGGAAGAGTCTTTACATGAGTACGGTGAAGTCTCTTTGGTGCACGTACACGAACTGCATCATCAAATTCCTCAACCTCACATCCAATTTCTTCAAGTTTAGCCGTAGTTGCTTCCAGATGCTTCGGAATTACATTCTTAACTGTTACATCTCCGCCTGTTGCTGCCGCAGCAAACATAAATGTACCTGCCTCGATCTGATCCGGAATAATAGAATACTCTGTACGGTGGAGCTTCTCCACACCTTTAATACGGATCACATCTGTACCTGCACCTTTAATATTTGCCCCCATACTGTTCAGGAAGTTGGCAACGTCAACTACATGCGGTTCTCTTGCGGCATTTTCCAAAATAGTACGTCCCGGAGCCAATGAGGCTGCCATCATAATATTGATCGTTGCACCTACAGAAACAACGTCAAGGAAAATATGGCTTCCATGAAGTTCATCTGCTTTCGCAACAATTGCTCCATGCATGATATCTACATCTGCACCAAGCGCTCTGAATCCCTTCAGATGCTGGTCGATCGGACGGCTTCCGATGTTGCATCCACCTGGAAGCGGTACCTCTGCATGTTTATACTTACCAAGAAGTGCTCCCAGCAGATAGTAGGAAGCTCTGATCTTCTTGATATATTCATAATCAACACTTACATCTCCAATTGTAGATCCGTTAATCTTCACAGTAGATTTATCAATACGGTCTACCTGTGCTCCAATACCAGCGATCGCTTCAAGCAATACATTGATATCCCTTACATCCGGCAAATTCTCTATCAGAATCGTCTCATCAGTCATTATGGCTGCTGCAAGAATAGCAAGTGCCGCATTCTTGGCACCGGCAATCTCAACTTCACCGACTAAAGGGTTGCCTCCTTTTATAACATACTGTTCCATATCACACCTCTTATTTATTTTCACTCCATGAGCAGAATTAATGGTCACTGTTCACTCTGTTTTTCGTTTTCTGCGAACATGTAACTTCTGTTTCAAATGCATATATGTTTATACTAAACGATCATCCTATTTTAAAGTCAGTTGTATATTATATCATATATTTATCATTTGTAAACAAAAATTATTTACCACTGTCCTTTTCCCGAGCTGTAATAATCACTTTCCCTGCTCTTTGATATGTATTATCTCCAGAATTGCCCGAAGACTTTCATCCAAATCTTTCCCCTCTTCATCAATGGTAATATCTGCATATTTCTCGTACAGAGGTACACGTTCCTCATACAGATCTTTCAGGCTCTGACCGTCCTTTAACAGAACTCCGCGGCCTTTCAGATTTCCCAGTCTTTTGGATAAAGATTCCAGTGATAATTTAAGATATATAACCTTACCTATAGACTTCAGATGTTCCATTGCCTCATCACAGTAAATAACACTTCCGCCGGGTGCAATGACCGTATCTGTCACATGAATGTCTGCATTAACCTGATTTTCAATTTCCTTAAATTTTTCCGGTCCGTCCTGCTCTATGATCTCTGAAAGCTTTCTTTTCTCCTGTTTCTGTATCAGAAGATCCGAATCCAGAAATTCATATCTCAATGCTTTTGCAAGAATAACTCCTATTGTACTTTTCCCTGAACCGGGCATTCCTATTAATGTCACATTATTCATGTTTATGTCCTTTCATTTTATCATACATTGTCTGCGTCTGCAAATTGCGGATTACTGTTTCTTTTTTCCGGATTTTTTCTTCTTTTTTTTAACGCTGTATCCAAATGTTCCCAGTTTTTTACCAATTCCCAGATATTCACCATGAGAATACACCAGAGGTTTCGCATCATTCAGATGAAATTTCTTCTTCTCGTCCATATACTGCGGATCAGCATGAACTGCAAGCACATCTGCCAGAAACATATGGTGGGAACCCAATTCCAGAACCTGCCTTACTTTGCATTCAATACTCACCGGAGATTCTGCGATCATGGGAACTTTCACAAAATCCGCCTTCTCTTTGGTAAGCTTCATTTCTTTAAATTTATCAACATCCCTGCCTGAACGGACTCCACAGTAATCCGTTGCATATGCCAGTTTCTCTGTTGTCAGATTTATTACAAATTCTCCCGTCTTTCTGAGCATATCATAGGAAAAACGGGATGGTCGCACAGAAATAGACACCATCGGCGGATTCGTGCAGACAGTTCCTACCCATGCAACTGTAATAATATTGTCATTCCCCTCTCCGTCAGAAACACTTACCATAACTGCCGGAAGTGGATAAAGCATATTTCCTGCTTTCCAGGTTTCTTTTTCCATTTCTTATTATCCTCAGCTATTCTGTCTGCTGCCATCAGTTGTAATCGTTCTGTCCGGCCTGTGCAGCTTCCATAAGTGCCGGAATCAGCTGTTTCTTACGTGAAACAACGCCTTTCAGATCAAATACACCATCCTTTGGCTCCATATGAAAAGCAATACGTGCCATTTCCTCACTTCCCTCACCATAATAGAGAAGCTCTGTAGATTCCTCAATAATATTGGTAAGCATAAAGAATACGCGGGTGACACCATGACGGCCACACTCGCTGACCATAAACGGAACCAGACGCTCTTTGATTTCTGCCAGCTCATCGCTGTCCATAGAACTGATCTGTCCAACACCAAAGTTGATCTCATCCTCAGCAATAAATTTCTTATAATCCTGATAGAAAATTTCTTCCGGTGATTTATCTTTCAGGTTACTTCCTGCTTTAAACATCTCTTTTGCAAACTGCTCAATATTGATTCCTGCAATAAGTGCCAGCGCACCTGCCGCCATCTTGTCAGATAATGTGCAGGTAGGTGAACGGAACATCAGTGTATCTGAAATAATCGCAGCACAGAGAAGCCCCGCAATACTCGGTGAAATCTCAAGTTTCTGCTCCCCATACATTTCATACAGAATCGTTGCTGTACATCCGACCGGCTGATTTCTGAAAGAAATCGGTACCATAGTTTCCAGAGAACCCAGTTTATGATGGTCAATAATCTCCACAATTTCAGCTTTATCGATATTGTCAACTGCCTGATCTTTCTCATTATGGTCCACAAGTGCTACTTTTTTCCTGTGCATATCCAGAAAATTTCTTCGGGAAATTGTTCCGATACATTTTCCCTTTTTGTTAATTACAGGGAACGCACGATGACGGTGTTTGATCATCTCATTCTGAATATCATCCGTAAAATCCTCTGTATTAAAAGTAACCAGATTATCTGTTTTCATAATATACCGTACAGGAATACTCTGGTTGATCAGTCTTGCGATCGTAAATGTATCATACGGAGACATAATAATTACAATTTCTCTCTCATGAGCAAGCTTTATCACCTTTTCGCTGACTTCAATTCCCATACCAACGATAATACAGCTAACATTCTGCGCAATCGCCTGAAGATGATCCTCTTCTCTGTCTCCCATGATTATCAGGTCATCCGATTCAATATAGGCTTTGAGCATTTCCGGATTTGCAGTTCCCACCAGAACTTTTCCTTTTGTAAAATATCCATGCTCATTTCCCTCTACTACGGTACCTGCAATTGTCTCGGCAATTCTTCTGTACTGTGTCTTCGCTCTTGACAGCAGATAACTGTCCGTTGTATCCATATAAGTCTTAGCAATATCACCGATTGTGATCAGACCTTCCAGCTGTCCTTCTCTGTCTCTGATCGGAAGAGATACGATACTTTTCTCCATCATCAGATCCCATGCATTTTTCAGGGACATACTCTTATCAGCTTCCGGACTCATACGGATATCCATATCTTTTATCTGTGTTCCAATGTTAGACAGATATCCCGGCGGCTGCATGCCGAAACGATTTAACACATATTCTGTCTCTTCATTGATCTGTCCTGCACGCTTTGGAATGTATTTCACCTTCTGAGAAGTCCTGTTTTTGATGTCCGCATAGGCAATTGCTGAACAGATGGAATCCGTATCCGGATTCTTGTGACCTATTACAAATATTTTTTCCTGATTTCTCATACAGATTCTAACCTCAATTATCTAATTTAATGTTTGCAAAAAGTGCGCCAAGAGATGTGGAAGCCTCTTCCTTTGAATCTGGAAGCTCGATCACTTCCTCCTCAATTTCCTTAGCCATCATATCTGTTGCCTCTTTGATGCTCAGACTTAATTTTCCATCTTTGACAGCAGTTACTTTTACCTTTACTTTATCTCCAACTGTCAGAACTTCTGATGGTTTCTTAATTCTCTTCTCACAGATCTGTGAAATATGAACCAGACCTGACAGACCATTTCCCAGATCTACGAATGCACCATATGGCTGTAAGCTCTCAACAACACCTTCTGTTACAAGTCCGACCTGCACATTGGAGATTTTTGTTTTTCTCTCCTCTTCTGCTTTTTCTCTTAATATTTCCTTTGCAGAGAGAATTAATCTTCCTTTTTCTTTATCAATATCGAAAACCTGAACCTGGATTGGTTTGTTCAGATATTCGTTTGTATCCTCCACATAATTCAGGGCAAGCTTTGAGGCGGGAATAAATCCACGTACACCTTCTACATAGGCGATCACGCCGCCATTTACAATGCCTTTTACCACCACATCAATTACTTCTTTTGAATCCTTTAATTCTTTCAGCTTATCCCATGCAAGCACATCTGCTGCTTCTGTTCTGGACAACAGAATATTTCCATTTCCATCGTCTTTACTCACAACAGTCGCAGAAACTTCATCTCCCACATTCACCTGTTCCTTTAAAGAAAATCCCGGTTCTCTGCTGTAATCCTCTGCCGGAATAATGCCTTCCGCATAATACTTCAAATCTACCACAACTTCTTTTTCATCTACACTGATGACAGTTCCTGTAAGAATATCCCCTTCTTCAATTTTCTTAAAAGAGGCTTCCAGTTCTGTTTCGTAATCTTTCATTGATTCAGCCATTATCTGTTTTCTCCTTTACCTGGAATAAATGTAACTCTTCTCCATCTGTTACAGGATACTGAACAGTTACAAATAGAGTATATTATGTCAGCTATTTTCAAACATTATAACACAATCACTTTAATAATGGAAATCTGAATTTTCATACAGATAGTTCACACAAACGGATATTTATATGTTACAATAATATCATCAACCAACTATAGCAAATCTATAAACAAGTCCCCTGTGAGATTACAAAAATCAACGGGGAACTGCCTGTATCAGGAAAGGATATTATTATACATGAATTATGATTCTGTCCCCTTGAGGGATTTTAAAGAACTGAATGACTGGGAGACAGTTATTTTTGTCTATCAGTCTGCCCTTAAACAGGTAGAAACAAAGATTGATATTCTAAACGGTGAATTTCAGCACAGACATAAATACAATCCAATCGAACATGTAAAATCCAGAATCAAAACTCCGGAAAGCATTGTAAAAAAACTGAAACGACATGGATATGAATCCAGTATCGAGAACATGGTACGCTATGTAAATGACATCGCAGGAATCCGTATCAGCTGTTCCTTTACATCTGATATCTATCTGATCGCAGATATGATTTCCAAACAAAATGACCTGACGATCCTTGCAAGACGTGATTATATGAAAAATCCTAAAAAGAGCGGTTACCGCAGTTATCATATGCTGGTTACCACACCGGTCTTTCTCTCCGACAGTATCATTGATACCAAAGTAGAGATTCAGATCCGCACAGTTGCACAGGATTTCTGGGCGACTCTGGAGCATAAGATGCATTACAAATTTGAGGGAGACGGACCTGACTATATCACAAAAGAATTAAGAGAATGTGCGCGATATGTAGCAGAACTGGATACCCGCATGGAAGAACTCAATAATGAAATCCAGAAATATGGAAAATTATCAGATAAAAAATAAAAAATCCCCGTAAAACGAGGAGTGCCCCGGCAGTGGTTTACCGGGGCTATTATTATGAAAAAAATTTATGTGTAATGATAACACATTACAACGTCTTTCGTAGGTTCTTTCGAACTATCTATATAGTAGCAATCATTTATGAACAAATTATGAACTCGCAGTTAACTTTTCGTTTATTTGCACAATTATTTTATATTTTTTAATATTTTTTTATAGAATTACCACATATTTATAGTTCTTGTTTTATTTTATGCTTGTCTATCTTGTATATCTCCCATAATCTTCCATAACTATTTCGTCTTTTCACAGTTACGATTTGAGAATGAGCAGATTTTACTCAAAAAGACTCTTTGCAAAATCAGCCAGTTTATGCAGGATTCCTTTTACCTCTTCTTTACCAATCCCCATTTCTTCCAGTTTATCATATGCCTTCGTCACAGCACTCCTGAGCTGTTCCTCATCAATATCAGAATCCTTGATCTGTTTAACGATCTTTATGATTCTGTTCTCTTCTTCCTCCGAAAGGCTAACTCCTGCAGTACTCTCCGCAGTCTGGATCAGCGATCTGATCTGATCATCTGAAATATCCTGTTTTGCTGCCTCATTTTTCACATACATAATGATATCAACTACTTTGTCCGGATCTGATACAAGAGAATCAATCTCATTATCAGAAATAATCTCCTGTACAGATTCCGAAGTATCTGCTGCCATCACCGATACTGCCGGTGTCGTACATGTAATTGCTGCCGCAATAATAAGTATTCCTGCTTTTTTTATTCTCATGATTTAATTACCTCCATACTTTTGCCAGTCAATAATAAGTCTCTGTCTTTTCACTGTCAGCAGATTACAGACAATGAACAGGCATTTTCATTTACCGGCTCATTATATCAGAAATCTTATGCCTTCTGTAAAATAAATATCCCAATTTCTGTCTTCATAATTCCTTCGACATTTGTTCAAATTTTTTTCACATCTTAAACACGATTTTCTCATAATTGCAGGATATACTAAAGCTATAAAAATAATAAAGCCAACGTTATTTTTATAAAATTTCTTTTTCATATGTTGATTGCCGGAAGAGGCAATTAACTCTCCTTCCTTTTAAAAAATAAATTTGAACGTAATATAAAAAGCATCCGCTTAGCCACCGGATGCTTTTTATATTTATCTTTTTATGAAATTTCTGTAAATGCATTTGCCAGCTGTGCAAACTGTGCCAGTGTCAGTGCTTCTCCTCTGACACTCAGGGAAAGTCCACACATCCCCAACGCCTGCTCAATCTGTTCTTTAGAAAATGGTATCTCCTGTGAATTCTTCAGACCATTCACCAGTGTCTTCCTTCTCTGGTTAAAAGATGCTCTGATAATACGAAACATCAGCTTCTCATTCTTTACCTCAACCGGCGGTTTTTCATATCGTTCCAGTCTGATCACCGCACTTCCCACTTTAGGTCTTGGCATAAAACAGTTGGGCGGTACATTTGCCACGATCTTTGGTTTCGCATAATATTGCACAGCCAGTGAAAGCGCCCCGTAATCTTTTGTTCCGGGTCCTACCTGCATTCTGTCCGCAACTTCTTTCTGTACCATAATAGTAATAGAATCAACAGGAACCTGATTCTCAAACAATCCCATGATGATCGGGGTAGTAATGTAATATGGCAGATTGGCAACAACCTTGATCGGACGCCCCTGATTTTTTTCCAGTGCAAGCTGGCGGATGTCTACTTTGAGGATGTCGTTGTTGATGACTGTCACATTATCCCAATCTTTCAGAGTGTCGTCCAGAATAGGAAGCAGTGTTTTATCAATCTCAACTGCTGCCACTTCCCTTGCTGCTTCAGCCAGATACTGTGTCATGGTTCCGATTCCCGGTCCAATCTCCAATACAAAATCATCCTTTGTGATCTGTGCAGAATCTATAATCTTATCCAGAACATGAGTATCGATCAGAAAGTTCTGACCAAACCTTTTCTGGAATGCAAAATTATACTTCTGAAGCACTTCTATGGTATACTTTGGATCTCCTAGATACGGTCTGGGCATAATCTTTACTCCTTTTTCTTTATTACCTGTAACTGTACAAATACGCATTATTTAGTAAAATCTTTCTCGTACAGAACAATATATCCATCTCTGTCTATACGTTTCTTAGATACATTTCGTTTAAATTTACGGATTCCTCCCTGTGATTTTGCAATCGCAGCATCTATCAGTTCTTTTACTGCGCCAACATTCATAGGAGAATCCTCTTTCTGGTTAATTCCAATCAGATTATACAGCGCAAGCATTCCCATCTGATCAATAGCATAACCATTCTCTTTTGTATAAACCCTTGCAAAATTGACAAGTTCATCATTGGTAAACACAGGAATATTGATCATTGAAGTAAACTTCTTTGCGAATTTCGGATATCTGGCAATCAGTTTTCGCATACCAATCTTCTCATCTTCCACGATTACTGTAAGTCCGTCTGTATTAACTTCCATGGCTTTGTCAAGCATCTCTACTGTTTCCGGTGTCAGCTGATTTGCATTTTCGATCACAAGAAAGCCACCTGCCAGCTTTGAAAAAATCTTATAAATATTTTTTCCGTTGATCTGATCTGCAAAAACATATGCTACTTTTGACGCTTCCAGATTCAGTTCTTTACAGATTGCCGGAATCAGGCCTGAGATCAGTCTGGTCTTTCCGCATTCCTTACCGCCCATCACAATAATATTTCCAGTTTTAGAAGTCTTGTCTGCTGCAGCCATCTGTACATCATATAAAGTATCCACAAGCTGCTCTTTCATACCCGGAACCTTTACAAAATATGTAAATAACTGCTTCTCATTATCTGTAAGTTCTTTTTCTCTTGGTACGATATCCCTTGGATCTGCTCCATTTTCCGGCTGGATAGATTCTATAAAACGTTCCAGCTCCTCTTCTTCTGTCAGGGGTTGGGCTTCTTCCGTTCCCTCTGTATCATCTTCCGGATTCAGATCTGTATTCCCAATCGGTCCATGGAGAAATTCCTCTTCAGCTCTTCTGAGATCTTCTTCTGTAACCTCATCTTCTTCTTCAGCTTCTTCTATTTCCGGCTGCACCGGTATTTCCTTTTTCGGTTCTTCATCCGGCTTTGGATCAGCAACCTTTATATCTTTTATATCTCCGCTGAGGAAATCCGGTTCTTCCAGTTCCTCTGAAATATCATGGGCTTTTATTTCTTTATCATCAACATCAGTTTCTGAACTTTCTTCCTGTACTTCTTCTGTTTTTGACTCTTCTTCCTTCGGAATCTCAATTCCCTGCGCACTGGCAGCAGCAAGGATCGTATCCTCCAGATTCAACTCTTTCCCTTCCAGATCAAAAGAATCCATATTCAGTTTCGTCTCAGCAACTTCCTCAACTTTCGGCGGTTTGCTCAGTTCCATATTTTTCATGGATTCCGGAATATTTAATTCAGGCATCTTAATTGCAGCCATGGGTTCTGCCCCCGGTTTTTCAGGTTCTGCCTCCAATTCCGGAACATTTTCAGGTTCTTTCTGTGACGCATCACTCTTTATGATTTCTTCCGGAATCTCATCTTCCCTGGTGATACCGGCCTCGTTAACCATATCCATGGATTCTTCCGGAAACTCTTCTTTCTCTTCCTGAGTCTTACCTCCAAAGACATCCCTGATCCCCTTTGAAATCTTTTCCTGAATGCCTTCCATGCTGACCTGAACTTCCGGCTCATTGTTTTCTGTCGTTTCTTCCACTTCTTCAGCTTCAGGCTCTTCCTGCGCTTTTACTTCTGTTTCCGTTTTTTTCTTCTCCAGTTCTTTCGCCTGCTCTGGTGTAAGAAGTTTCGGAACAAACTGTTTCTCAAATTTTGCTTTCTCAGCACCTGTCAGCTCACCCATTCTCATTTTTAGATCATAGGCTTTCATAACATATTTGCCTTCACTGAACCAGAGAATGATTTCATTGCATAAATCCAGACATTTCTGTTTTTCTCCTGCTTTGTAATACAGGGCTGCCAGTTCATATGACCATTTCTCTGTAAATTCCTGTTCTTTATACTCTTCCAGGATTCTGATCTGCTCATTTAATGAAGAATTTTTTGCCCTTGCAATCTTGTACTGCAGAATATATTGTGTACTGTCATTCGAAGCCACCTGCTTATACTCTTCAAAAAATTCTTCTGCTTCATTGATATCATCCATTCGCAGAGAGATCTCAATCAGACGGTAAAGAATATTTTTTCCAATAGATGCCTTATGATATGCAAGAAGGAAAATCTCCTTACTGTCCTCATATCTTCCGTTTGCTGCATATATTTCACCGACAACACATAAGGTGCGGACATTTTTGACGCGTCTCCAGTCTATGCTGTCTACAATGTTCATGGCACCTTTATAATCTTTGTCCTGAACCAGCTTATTAATCTCTTCAAGTTTTATCCGAAATTCTTCTTTATCCAATGCATTCACCAACTTTCCATAATTACGCTCAGTGTATCATAAGCCCGTACCCTTGTCAAAAGATTGTTTCTTCTTACACAGGCTGTGATACTGTTCCCTGAACTACCTGAAATACCTTATTTATCTGAAACTGATGACTGATAAAATCATCCAGCCCTGTACATGTTATCAATGTCTGGATATCACTGATACTGTCCAGAAGATAATTCTGCCTGCTGCTGTCCAGCTCGGACAGAACATCATCCAAAAGCAGAACCGGTGTGTCTTTTATTTTTCTCTTTACTATATATATTTCTGATAATTTAAGTGAAAGTGCCGCTGTCCTCTGCTGTCCCTGAGAACCGTATTTCCTGATATCAATCCCATTTGCCATTACACACAGGTCATCTCTGTGTGGGCCTGCGGATGTCAGTCTCATCCTCATATCTCTTTCTCTGTTGGCACAAATGGTACTTTCCAGTTTCTCTGCTGTACAGTCCGGTTCATAAATAACGTTCAGTTCTTCCAATCCCCCTGTAAGATTACCATGTATTTTTCGAACCGTTTCATTTAGTTCTTTAATAAATTCACTGCGCTTGTCAATAATCTTCCGTCCATATTCAGCCATCTGTATATCCCAGATATCCAGTGTATCTTTAAGTGAAGGCTGAACACTGAGATCCTTCAGCAATTTATTTCTCTGATTTACAATATGGTTATATGAAGCCAGATCTGTAAGATATATTTTATCTAACTGGCACAGTTCCAGATCAAGAAATCTCCTTCTCTCACCCGGACCATTTTTTATAATATTCAGATCCTCAGGAGAAAAAAACACCAGATTAACTACTCCGAAAAGCTCACTGGCCTTCCGGATAGGAAGACCATTGATCGCAACGCCTTTTGCTTTATTCTTTTTAAGATGCATATCAATCCTGTAGGAAAGCTCATCTCTTTTTACCATCATCCTGATATGAGATTCATCCTTTCCAAACTGAATCATATCCTTATCTCTGCTTCCTTTATGCGATTTTGTAGTTCCGCAAAGATAAAGTGCCTCCAGGATATTGGTCTTTCCCTGAGCGTTATTGCCGTAAAATATATTCGTCCCCTGTGCCAGATCGAGTTCCAGAGAATCATAATTTCTGAAATTTTTTAACTGAACAGATTCAATATACATTTATTCACCTGATCACTTTAATTTCTTTTCCATCATAAGAAACGATGTCACCTTCATAAACCTTTCGGCCACGACGGTCATCTACCTCTCCGTTTACTTTTACCAGTCCGTCAGTGATCACATATTTCGCTTCAACCCCGTCCTGAACCATATCTGCAAGTTTCAGTAACTGCCCCAGTTTTATAAATTCATCTCTGATTTTAATTTCTTCCATTTTCATTTACTCCCTATCTTGCCTGATTCTGGTTGATATTTACAGGCAGAATCAAATATGTGTAATTTTCCTCGTCATCCCTGATAAAACATGGTGCTTTTGGATTTACGAGGTAGATACTGATTGTTTCATCATCGATTACTTTGAGTGCATCGATCAGAAATCTTGGATTAAAGCCAATAAGGATATCTTTGCCCTCTTTATCAATATCAATATTTTCATTCATGGAACCCATTGCAGAATCAATACGTAATTCCATAGAATTATCTGTAATTTCAATAATGATCGGTTTCTTTTCTCCCTCTCTTACCAACAGAGTGGCTCTGTCGATACAGTCCAGAAATTCTTTTTTATTAATTTTAATTTTAGTTTCGTAATCGCTGGAAAGCATCTGATCAATACGGAAATATTCTCCATCGATTAATCTGGAAACAACAATAGTCTGGTCAAACTCAAATAAAATATGATTTTTTGAGAAATAAATATTTACAATATCATCAATTTCACCGGATAAAATCTTACTGATCTCATTAAGTGTTTTGCCAGGTACCACCACTTTGCGGTCAGCATAATCTTTTTTCAGTTCCATACGTCTAATCGCAATACGATGTCCATCGAGAGATACTATTTTCAGGTAGTTATTTTTGATTTCAAAAAGTTCACCGGTCATCAGCTTATTGGTTTCATTGGAGGCAATTGAGAAAATAGTCTGTCTAATCATCTCTTTTAATGTGAATTGAGAGATAGTAAGACTTTCTTCTTTCTCAATCAGTGGGAGATATGCAAAATCTTCTCCGGATTTACCAGGTATCGTGAATTTTGCTTTCTCACAGGTAATGGTGGCAGTAAGTTTCTCATCTGTTTTAATAGTTACCGTATTGTCTGGCAGTCGACGAATGATTTCATAGAAAATTTTTGCATCCAGCGCAATGATTCCTTTTTCTTCAATGATTCCATCAACAATTGTTTCTATACCGAGTTCCATATCATTAGTAGTAAATTTGATCTGGTTTGTAGTAGCATCAATCAGAATACATTCCAGAATTGGCATTGTTGTTTTAGAGGGAACTGCTTTCAGTGAGATGTTTACACTTTTGAGCAAGTTGATTTTCTGGCAAATGATTTTCATAATGTGTATAACTTCCTTTCTTGGGTGATGTGGTTTTTTATAGATAAATATATAAAAGGAATTCGTCGTCTCCGCCGTAGGGGATGTGAATATGTGAAAAACTCCATTGAAGGTTGATTTTTCAAGGAGTTCGGATATGGATAACTTCGTGTAAAGGTGTGCTTAAAGTATGTGTATAACTTGTGTATAACCGAAGCGCCCAAAAAGTGGCGAAAAGTTATACACACTTATACACATTCAATCAACATCTTATACACATGTTATACAGTCAGTTATCCTCATCCCTGTGGATTAATTTTTTTCTTTAAAGTTTCAATGGTGTTTTTAAGGTTTTCATCGTTGTTGATTTCTTTTTCAATTTTGTCGATACCGTGCATAATGGTAGTATGATCACGATTTCCAAGACATTTTCCGATAGATTTCAGCGGAGTTGAGATGATTTCTCTGCATAAATACATGGCAATCTGGCGGGGGGTTACAATTTTGGAGTTACGCTTATTTCCACAAAGGTCATCCACTGTAACATCAAAATGTTCAGCAACCATGGAAATAATATAATCCGGCGTGATGACTTTCTTTTCATCAGGGGAAATAATGTCTTTTAACGCCTGTTCGGCAAGTTCAAGTGTAACTTCCTTTTTTTCAAGTTTGGCAAAAGCCATCACCTTGTTGATCGCGCCTTCCAGTTCGCGGATATTGGATTTAATATTGTTTGCAATGTATTTGATTACTTCCTCGTTAATATCATATCCATCCATTTCTTCCTTCTTATGAAGAATTGCCATTCGGGTTTCGTAATCCGGCAGTGTGATATCTGCGATCAGGCCCCATTCAAATCGTGAACGGAAACGTTCTTCCAGGATTTCCATATCTTTTGGAGGTTTATCTGACGAAATAATAATCTGTTTTTTGGCACTGTGCAGGCTGTTAAAGGTATGGAAAAATTCTTCCTGTGTAGATTCCTTTCCTATAATAAACTGAATATCATCGACAAGAAGAACATCAATGTTTCTGTATTTTTCACGAAACTTGGTCATTGCCGAGTTATTTCCATTACGGATTGTTTCGATCAGTTCGTTGGTAAACTCTTCACTGGTAACGTAAAGTACTTTGCTGTTTTCATCATGATCAATAATGAAATGAGCAATAGAATGCATCAGATGAGTTTTTCCCAGACCTGCACCGCCATAGATAAAGAGCGGATTGTAGGTATCACCCGGGGATTCGGCAACTGCAAGAGCTGCTGCCTGGGCAAATTTATTATTGCTTCCGACTACAAAGGTATCAAAAGTGTATTTTGGATTCAAATGAGCTTCCTCGCAGCGTGCGTCCTGAGACTGCGCTTTTGGAGAAACTTCCTCTTTTTTCGGAACATCTTCCGGCAATATGAAATTGATGTCACAGTTTTCCATTCCGGTAACTTCACTGATCGTTACCTGAAGTGGAAGTTTGTATTTTTTACTTATATAATTGAGACCTACCTGCTCTGAAGGCACGATAATAGTGACAACATTGTCAACTACTTCGTAAACAGTAAGTGGTTTTAGCCAGGTATTAAAAGAAACGTCGGACAGATCATGTTCTGTCTTGACGATTTGCAGGATTTCGTCCCATTTTTCCACAACTTTGTTCATTTTCTGGTTCTCCCGGTTCGTATTACTTCTATATTAAGTGTGTATTGATAATATTGAGTTTTCCACAAACTCTGACCGTATTCTTAAAAAAGACATAAATATCCTTATATATATTATAATAAAATGCCTGTTTTCGCAATGTATATTTGAGGGAAATGTGGAAAAAAGTTATCCCCACTTTTTATGTGGATTAGTGTGGATAACAGTGGAAAAGCCAATTCCGGTTACCATAATGTGACGTTATTCTTTTAAAAACGATAAAAAATGGGGATAATTTTATGCACAGTAAGAAAAGTAGAAATAAAAGCATTTTTTTGAAGATATGTGTAAAATAGACAGGAGAAAGTGGAAAGATATATAGGTATTCCACAAGTTATCCACAAGTTATCCACAAAATGTGGATAATATTACGTAAACCAATTATGTAATCCACAATGGCATAAAAAACCATTTAAATCTTTGTGTAAATAATACTTGACGAATCCACCCTTTATGAATATAATTGAAATGATGTTCTAATAAGTAAAGTTGGCGGGCAGGAGAGCTGTAGAATCCGGTGTCTGTCATACTTAAAAAGTTACAAAATTTAACATGGATAATAGATAAAGGAGGTGCTTTACCTATGAAAATGACATTTCAGCCAAAAAAGAGATCTAGAGCAAAAGTTCATGGTTTCAGAGCTCGTATGAGCACAAAGGGTGGTCGTAAAGTATTAGCTGCCAGAAGATTAAAAGGAAGAAAGCATTTATCAGCCTAAGAATAAGACCGCAATTATGTGGTCTTTTCTTCTCTTAAAAAAGAGATCAGGAAAGGGGATTCTATGCAAAGATCAGAGTCCTTAAAAAAAAATCAAGATTTTCAAAAAGTATACAGAAATGGAACATCAAAAGGTAATCGGTATCTGGTGATGTACGTACTGAAAAATCAGTACATGAAGAATCGTCTGGGAATATCAGTAAGTAAAAAAGTAGGGAATAGTGTGGTTCGCCACAGACTCACCAGATTGATAAGAGAGAGTTATCGGTTGAATGAAGCGGAATTTGAAAACAGTTTGGACATTGTAGTAGTTGCACGCCCACAGGCAAAGGACAGAACCTATCAAGAGATAGAGAGTGCGCTGATGCATCTGGCGGGAAAGCACTGCATAGCAGGTAAGAACAATGATAAAGAAGTTTCTGATCAGAATAATTAAACTCTATCAAAAGTATATATCACCGATGAAGAGAACAAAATGTCCTTATATTCCCACATGTTCTCAATATGGTTTAGAAGCAATCGAAAAATATGGTGCATTAAAGGGTGGTCTTCTTGCGGTATGGAGGATACTTCGCTGTAATCCTTTTTCCCACGGAGGCTATGACCCTGTACCGTAAAGACAGGAATGTACTTGAAAATTGAATATTGATCGATCGAAGGAACCTCCTGTCATTTATGGATTCTAGGAGGAAATGAACTTGGAAATGATTTTAGCGACAAAGAGCAGCACTCCTATCATTGGTCAGCTTGCGACCGTTATGGGATGGATCATGGATGGTATTTACAGATTGCTGAATATCTTTGGAATTCAGAATATCGGTATTTGTATTGTCATCTTCAGTATCCTTATTTATGCTCTTATGACCCCACTGCAGATTAAACAGCAGAAATTCTCTAAGCTGAGTGCGATCATGCAGCCGGAACTTCAGAAAATTCAAAAGAAGTACAAGGGAAAAAACAACGATACTGCTGCAATGCAGAAAATGCAGGAGGAAACACAGGCTGTATATCAGAAATACGGCGTATCTCCTACAGGAAGCTGTGTACAGCTTGCAATCCAGTTCCCTATTTTGATGGCCTTATATCAGGTAATTTATAAAATTCCGGCATATGTAGGAAGTGTAAGGGATATCCTTGCATCTGCAGTTACCAGTATTACAGGTGTAAACGGATATACAGATATTCTTCAGCAGTTTATCACAGATAATAAGATGACAAGAGTTCAGCTTATTATGGATGGAAGTAAAGCTACAAGTAATTCAGTCACAGACTTTTTGTATGCATTATCACCTTCTCAGTGGAAAACACTTGCTGAGACAAGCCAGTTTGCAGGATTTACTGATACACTGAACAGCACTGCAAAAGAGATTTCACATGTGCAGAATTTCTTTGGTCTGAATATCGCTGATCAGCCACTGACTTATATTAAAGCAGCTTTTGTAGGTGGATCTGCTCTTCTTGCTATCGTTGCGATTCTTATCCCGATTCTTGCGTGGGCTACACAGATGATCAACTTAAAACTGATGCCTCAGGCAGCACAGCAGAGCGGCGATTCACAGCAGGATGCAATGATGAACTCCATGAAGACAATGAATATGGTAATGCCGTTGATGTCAGCAGTATTCTGTTTCACATTCCCTGTAGGTCTTGGTATTTACTGGGTAGCAAGTGCTGCAGTAAGAAGTGTGCAGCAGGTTGTTATCAATAAAAAGATGGATAAGATCCAGATTGAAGACCTGATCAGTGAGAATATGAAGAAGATGGAAAAGAAGCGTGAGAAAGCGGGACTTCCACCTCAGAAGATTACAAATCAGGCCCATCAGAGCGCCAAGAATATCAATAAGATTGAAAAAGGCAGCAGCAATACAAATGTTGAGACAAGAGCCAAGAAGGTTGAAGAAGCTTACAAAGACGCTGCGAATGCAAAACCTGGCAGCATTACTGCAAAGGCCAATCTGGTAAAAGCATTTGATGAGCGTAATAAGAAGAAGTAGTCAGGAACGGAGGGGTTGGCATGGAGGATTATATCCAGTTTTCAGCGAAAACAAAGAGTGAAGCAATTACAAAAGCATGTATCGAGCTTGGCGTATCCAGTGACCAGCTTGAGATTCAGGTAATAAGTGAAGGCAGCAACGGATTTTTCGGAATCGGAAGCAAGCCTGCAGTAATTAAGGTTCGTAAGATTGAGTCGGTTTCTGAGGAAGAAGAAATGAAGGAGATCGTAGAGACAGTGAAACTCGATTCCTTCAAAGAGGAAGCCCCGGTTCAGGAAGAAAAGAAAACGGAAGCTATAAAACCGGTAAAGAAAGAAATCAAAGAGCCGAAAGCTGTTTCTGAGAAACCAAGACAGCCAAAACCTGTAAAGGAAAGGGCTGCAAAAGAAAAACAGCCGAGAGAATTCAGAGAGCCAAAAGAGAAACAAGTCAGAGAAAAGACGACTAAACCGGTAAAGCCTGTTGAGATCCTTACAGATCCGGAAGAGATTAAAGAAGTAGAAAACAGAGCAAAGGTATTCCTTCGTGATGTATTTGCGTCCATGAATCTTGGAGAAGTAGAGATTACATCTGAATATAACACAACGGACGGAAGTCTGGAAGTTGACTTTGAAGGCGAAGATATGGGAATCCTTATCGGCAAGAGAGGCCAGACTCTGGATTCTCTTCAGTATCTGACGAGTCTTGTGGTAAATAAAGGTAAATCAAATTACATTCGTGTAAAACTTGATACAGAAGATTACCGCAAGCGCCGTAAAGAAACTCTTGAGAACCTTGCAAGAGGTATTGCTTATAAAGTAAGAAAAACCCGCAAGCCGGTTATTCTTGAGCCAATGAATCCTTATGAGAGAAGAATTATCCATTCTGCTCTTCAGGGAAATAAATTCGTTGAGACAGTCAGTGAGGGTGAAGAGCCTTACCGTCATGTAGTGGTAAAATTAAAAAGAAATTAATAATATGACTGCTTCATTGCAGATATGAAAAAAGAATGTTATTCTAGGTGAAAGCGTGAATAGCACGTAACTTTGCGTGTGTACTTTTGCCTGGAGTAACATTTTTATTTTACGGAAAGTCTTGTATATATACCAGAGAGATTACACACTTGCAGAAAAAAATGTTACTGTTCATTCCGTTCACAGTAACGTGGCCAAAATTCATTCCAGATTGCCTGCGGCAATGGAATTTTGGCTTGTATGTCTCGGGATTTTGGCATATTCATGCCAAAACACCTCGCGGGATAGTGGTGTGTGAAAAGTAACGAAAAAATAACAGTAGTCAGTGTGATTTTCCTGTTATGTATATAAGATGACAGAATTATTGTAACAGTCTACTGTTCCGCAGGGACGGAACTATTATAGAACAGGCAAGTGAGGAGAAAAAAATGGAAACAACAATCGCAGCAATTTCCACAGCCATGAGTGCGTCCGGAATCGGAATCATCCGTATCAGCGGCGAGAATGCCATGGATGTGATTTCCCGTATCTACAGATCAAAAGGCGGGAAGAAAAAAATAAAAGAAGTTCCGACTCATACCATTCATTATGGATATATTTATGATGGAGAGGAACTGATTGATGAGGTTCTGGTAATGATCATGCATGCACCGAGGACTTTTACAGGAGAAGATACAGTAGAAATAGACTGTCATGGTGGTGTATATGCTATGCAGAGGGTTTTGGATACAGTGCTGAAAAATGGTGCCGAAATTGCAGAACCAGGAGAATTTACCAAACGTGCCTTCCTGAACGGACGGATGGATCTATCCCAGGCAGAGGCTGTTATGGATGTTATACAGGCGAAAAATGAATATGCGCTTCGCAGTTCCATGGATCAGTTAAGAGGTTCTGTGCAGAAAGCAATCCGAGATATCAGAGAAAAGCTGATTTATCACATTGCATATATAGAATCGGCACTGGATGATCCGGAACATATCAGTCTGGATGGATATCCCCAGGAACTTCTGGAAGTTGTGGATAATGAACAGAAAGAAGTGAAGCGCCTGTTGAAAACTTCTTCTGACGGAAAGATGATCCAGGAGGGAATCCAGACAGTTATCCTCGGAAAACCAAATGCCGGAAAATCCTCACTGTTAAATCTTCTGATCGGAGAAAACAGGGCTATTGTGACAGATATTGCAGGAACGACCAGAGACATTCTGGAGGAATATATCACACTTCATGGAATATCTCTGAAGATTATTGATACAGCCGGAATCCGGGAAACAAAGGATATTGTGGAAAAAATAGGGGTAGACAGAGCCAGAGAAATGGCACAGAAAGCAGATCTGATTCTTTATGTAGTGGATTCTTCTGTTCCGCTTGACGAAAATGATGAAGAAATCATGGAAATGCTTACTGGAAAAAAGGCGATTATCCTGTATAATAAAACTGATCTTCAGCCGGAAATCCAGCCGGAAATCCTGAAAGAAAAAACAGGACATCCTGTAATTCCGATTTCTGCAAAAGAAGAAAAAGGCATTACAGAACTGGAAGAACAGATTAAAGATATGTTTTTTGGAGGAGAGATTTCCTTTAATGATGAGGTATATATTACAAATGCCCGTCATAAAGCAGCATTGGAAGAGGCTGACAGAAGCCTTGATCTGGTCAGAAATAGTATCGAAATGGGAATGCCGGAAGATTTCTTTTCTATAGATCTTATGAATGCATATGAAAATCTGGGTAAAATCCTCGGAGAGTCTGTTGGTGAAGACCTGGTAAATGAGATATTCAGCAAGTTTTGCATGGGTAAATAAAAATCAAAAAATCGCCTTCGGCGATTTTTGAAAGAATAGAATGAGCAGTTGTAAAATAAAAGGAGACAAAATGAGAACGTTAGTAGAAGATTATGATATTGTTGTAGTCGGTGCCGGTCATGCCGGATGTGAAGCAGCACTTGCGGGCGCGCGCCTGGGCCTGAATACAGTGATGTTTACTGTAAGTGTAGACAGTATCGCATTAATGCCATGTAACCCGAACGTAGGTGGCAGTTCCAAAGGCCATCTGGTAAGAGAGCTTGATGCCCTGGGCGGTGAAATGGGAAAAAATATTGACAAGACCTTTATCCAGTCCAAAATGCTTAACTGTTCCAAAGGACCTGCAGTGCACTCCTTACGTGCGCAGGCTGACAAACAGGCATACAGCAATGAAATGAGAAAAACGCTTGAAAATACACCTAATCTGACTATTAAACAGGGAGAAGTAACAAAACTTCTGGTCGAGGACGGAAAGATTACAGGGGTAAAAACATATTCCGGTGCAACTTATAACTGTAAAGCTGTGGTCCTCTGTACAGGAACTTATTTAAAAGCAAGATGTATTTACGGTGATGTAAGTAATTATACAGGACCAAACGGACTGCAGGCAGCCAACTACCTGACTGATTCTCTGAAAGAGCTGGGAATTGAAATGTTCCGTTTTAAAACAGGAACACCTGCCCGTATTGCCGGAAATACAATTGACTACAGTAAAATGGAGGAACAGTTTGGAGATGAGAGAGTTGTACCATTTTCATTCTCAACTAATCCGGAAGATGTTCAGATAGAGCAGAAATCCTGCTGGCTGACATATACAAATGAGAAAACTCATGAGATCATTCGTGCAAACCTTGACCGTTCTCCATTGTATTCCGGTATGATCGAAGGAACCGGTCCGCGTTATTGCCCGTCAATTGAAGATAAAGTAGTCCGTTTTGCAGATAAGAATCGTCATCAGGTATTTATTGAGCCGGAAGGTCTCTATACAAATGAGATGTATATTGGTGGAATGTCCAGCTCTCTGCCGGAAGATGTGCAGGAAGAAATGTATCATTCCGTACCGGGACTGGAACATGCAAAAATCGTAAAAAATGCATATGCCATCGAATATGACTGTATTAATCCACGTCAGTTATATCCTACACTGGAATTTAAGAAAATCAAAGGACTGTTCAGCGGCGGTCAGTTTAACGGAAGCTCAGGGTATGAAGAAGCAGCGGCGCAGGGACTGATCGCAGGAATTAATGCTGCTCTGGAAGTTAAAGGTCAGGAACAGCTGATTCTTGACCGTTCTGAGGCTTATATTGGTGTTCTTATTGATGATCTGGTAACAAAAGAAAACCATGAGCCATACAGAATGATGACCAGCAGAGCGGAGTACAGATTACTTCTCCGACAGGATAATGCGGATCTGAGACTTCGTAAAAAGGGATATCAGGCAGGGCTCATCAGTGAAGAGGATTATCAGAAAATCCTTACGAAAGAAGAACAGATAAAAACAGAGATCAGCAGAGTAGAACATACAAATATCGGAGCAAACAAAGAGGTTCAGACCCTTCTGGAAAGCTATAACAGCACACCGCTGAAATCCGGAACCACTCTGGCAGAACTGATCCGCCGTCCGGAACTTTCTTATGAAGCAATCAAACCACTTGATAAAGAACGTCCGGAGCTGCCAGGGGATGTACAGGAACAGGTTGACATTAACATCAAGTATGATGGATATATCCGCAGACAGTTAAAACAGGTAGAACAGTTTAAGAAACTGGAAGCAAAGAAAATCCCGACAGATCTTGATTATGAGAAAGTTGGAAGCCTGAGAATTGAAGCACGTCAGAAACTGGAAGCATACAGACCGATTTCAATCGGACAGGCTTCCCGAATTTCAGGAGTTTCTCCTGCTGATATATCAGTTTTACTGGTGTATCTTTCCAGTACGAAATAATTAATATAATACGCTTTAATGTGCTTATAAAAACAAGAAATTGGCAAAAAATATTAAAATAGTACATAAAAGAGCAAAATAACGGACTATAAATAACAGATAAAATCATAAAAGCACATAAAACAACCCTGTAAAATATACAAAAATAATAAATAAAGGTAGAAAAAGGAGAATAATACATGCCGTATAATCTGACGACATTGGAAAATGGATGCAGAGAACTGGGTATAGAGCTGAGCCAGAAGCAGAAAAATCAGTTTATCCAGTTTTATGAATTTCTGGTAGAAAAAAATAAGGTTATGAATCTGACAGGTATTACTGAGTTTGAGGAAGTACTTACAAAGCACTTTCTTGACAGTCTTGCCTGTGTAAAAGCCATTGATATGACAAAAGTAAAAACAATTATGGACATCGGTACAGGTGCCGGATTTCCAGGTGTGCCTTTGAAAATTGCTTTTCCACATCTGGAGGCATGTCTGCTGGATTCTCTGAAAAAGAGGGTAAACTTCCTTGAGGAAAGTTTTGAGCTTCTTGGATTAGAAGGGATTAAGGCGATTCATGGAAGAGCAGAAGAGTATGCAAAAAATAAAGAGTATCGTGAGAAATATGATCTCTGTGTATCCAGGGCAGTATCAAACCTTGCAACTCTGTCAGAATATTGTCTTCCTTATGTAAAGACAGGAGGAACTTTCATTTCCTATAAATCAGGAACTGTACAGGAAGAGGCAGAAGAAGCAGAGAAAGCAATCAATATCCTCGGTGGTCAGGTGAAAGACATCACATACTTTAAATTGCCGGACTCCGAGATTGACCGATCCCTTGTCATTATAAATAAGAAAAAATCTACACCTGGAAAGTATCCGCGTAAAGCAGGAACACCATTAAAAGAACCATTGTCATAATAAATCTATGTATAGTTGTCTCATGAAATCTTCTGGCAAAAAATGCCGAGATTTCGGGACAGCTATTTTTTTCAAACAAACATCACAGAATAATCACACTTTTATCCTAATTTCATCACAACTTCATCATAAACTATTTTTATAGAGATGTCCTCGGGTTCCCCCATTCTCTGTTTCACCTGGGGACATTTTCTATATTTTATTTTGGCAAAAATTAAGAGGAGGAGAACACATTGATTGAAGTAAACAATCTGGTTAAACGATATGGTAACCATACGGCAGTTGACCACCTTTCCTTTAAAATAGAGAAAGGCAAAATCTATGGATTTCTGGGACCAAACGGTGCAGGAAAATCCACTACAATGAATATGATAACCGGATACATCGCATCCACCGAAGGAACCGTCAAAATTGACGGACACGATATCCTCGAAGAACCGGAAGCGGCAAAGAAATGTATCGGTTATCTGCCTGAACAGCCACCGGTCTATTTTGATATGACTGTCCTGGAATACATGAAATTTGTGGCAGATCTCAAGAAAATCCCAAAAGATAAAAAAGCAAACATGATCGAAGAAGTCATGGATATGGTAAAGATTTCAGACATGAGAAACCGTCTGATAAAGAACCTGTCAAAAGGTTACAGACAGAGAGTTGGTCTTGCTGAGGCGATTATGGGGTATCCGGAGGTGATCATCCTGGATGAGCCGACAGTAGGTCTTGACCCTAAACAGATTATTGAAATCCGAACCTTAATTAAAGAATTAAAAAAGAAACATACCGTTATTCTCAGCTCGCATATACTTTCTGAAGTAAGCGCGGTATGCGATTACGTGCTGATCATTTCTCATGGAAAACTGGTAGCAAGCGATACTCCTGAGAATCTTGGAAAACTTGCAGAGGGATCCAATACTCTGGAGATGCTTATTAAAGGTGAAAAAACACAGATCAGGCAGGCTCTCGAGGGAATCGAGGGAGTCAACAGCGTAACAATGGAAAAAGATGAGAAACAGAATCTCTGGAGTGTGAAAGTTTCAACAGAGGAGCAGAATGACATTCGGGAAAAAGTATTCTACAAAATGTCGGAGATTAACAGCCCAATCTATGAGATGAAGTCCAGGAAAGTATCACTGGAGGAAATCTTCCTTGAACTTACTGCATCCGATAAACCAATATCTGCAGACGAAGTCCCAAATACACCTGAAGATAAAGATACTGATGCCGGTAGATCAAACGAGACAAACGTAAAACAGACATCAGCAGAAATACCGGAAGAACAGAATAATGATAAAGGGGGAGAGAAATAACCATGACAGCTATATATAAAAGAGAGCTGAAAAGTTACCTGACATCCATGGTAGGATATTTATTTATCTTTTTCATTCTTGTACTGACAGGTATTTATTTTTCAGCATATCAGCTTTCAGCAGCATATCCGAAATTTGAATACACCTTAAGTGCAATTACCTTTGCATTCCTGATCGGAGTACCGATTTTGACTATGCGTGTACTTGCAGAGGAAAGAAAACAGAAAACAGATCAGCTGCTTCTGACAGCACCGGTTTCTGTGAGCGGTATTGTAATAGGTAAATATCTTGCACTGGTAACTGTATTTGCTGTTCCGATGGCAGTTATGTGTACTTATCCGCTGATTATGTCCAGGTTTGGCACAGTAGAGTTTGCATCTGCATATACAGCAGTCCTGGGATTCTTTCTCCTGGGATGTGCAAATATTGCAATCGGTGTATTTATGTCAGCATTAACTGAGAGCCAGGTAATTGCAGCGGTACTCACATTTGTTTTCTTATTTGCATTTTACATGATGAATGGTATTTCTTCCTTCTTCTCTCAGACATCTATGTCGACATGCGTGACATTTGGGTTATTGATCTTGGCAGCAGCCATCATTATCTATACCATGATCAAGAATATTCTGATCTCAGCAGTGATCGGTGTGATCGGAGAAGTGGCACTGATTATTATTTATGTAGTAAAATCCAGTATTTTTGAGGGCGGTATTCAGAAAGTCCTGGATGTGTTTAATCTGAGCGGACACTTTGATAATTTTACAAGTAACATCTTTGATATAAAAGGAATTGTATATTTTCTTTCTGTGATCGCAGTATGCCTGTTCCTTACAACACAGTCTATTTTGAAGAGACGCTGGAATTAGTGGGGAGGTGAAAGAAAATGAAACTGAAAGAAAAGATGAAAAATAATAACCATAAAAAATTTGACAAAAAGAAACTGATTGGCACCATCAGTAAGAAGCATATCAAAAACGGCTCTTACACAATGGTTATGTCAGTGATATTTATTGCAGTAGTTGTAGTGCTCAACATGATCGTAAATGCGATTCCGTCCAAATATTCAGAAATTGATATCAGCAGCCAGAAACTCTACAGTATTGGTGATGATACAAAAGCAATGCTGAAAGATCTGGACAAGGACGTAACAATTTACCAGATTGCACAGAGCGGTTCTGAAGATGAGAATATTACCAATCTGCTTAAGAAATATGAAGATGAATCCAAGCATATTAAAGTAGAGCAGAAGGATCCTGTAGTAAATCCTAAATTTGTAACGGAATATACAAGTGATGATCTTTCTGCAAACAGTCTGATCGTTGTATGCGGCGACAGAAATAAAGTCATTGATTACAACAATATCTATGAGAGCACAATTGATTATCAGACCTACAGCTCTCAGACCACCGGTTTCGACGGTGAAGGTCAGATCACAAGTGCGATCGGATATGTAACATCCGAAGATCTCCCGATCCTTTATACACTCGAGGGACATGGTGAGAAGGAGATGGATTCTACTATCAAAGAAGACATCGAGAAGGCAAACATGGATATTCAGTCTCTGAATCTTCTTACAGAGGGAAGTGTTCCGGATGATGCAGACTGCCTGTTCATTGATTCTCCATCCACAGATATTTCAGAAGATGAAAAGACTGCTATTATTGATTATCTTGAAAATGGCGGAAAGGCGATGATTTTCTCTGATTATACAACAGAAGACCTGCCAAACTTTGATGCAGTTCTGGAAAACTATGGTGTTCAGAGAGAAGCTGGAATCGTATTTGAAGGTGATAATCAGCATTATGCAATGCAGATGCCATATTATCTGGTTCCGACTATAAACAGCACAGATGCAAGCTCTGAGACTGTTTCCGGAGGATATTATGTACTTGTACCATATGCACAGGGAATCAAAAAAATGGATGATGTAAGAGATACCGTAACGATCAACAGTATCCTCACCACATCAGACCAGGCATATTCCAAGACAGATCTGAACAGTGATACTCTGGAGAAAGAAGACGGAGACGAAGCTGGCCCATTTGATCTGGGAGTAAGCATCACAGAGACTCTGGATGATGACAAAGAAACGCAGATCGTATACTATTCAACTTCCAATCTGATGGAATCACAGGTAAATCAGATGGTATCCGGCGGAAATGAGAAGCTGATCATCGAATCTCTGAAGTGGATGACAGACACAGAAGACAGTGCAACCGTATCTATCCCATCCAAGAGCCTGTCTGTATCTAATCTGACACTTACAGACTATGATGCTGCATTCTGGAAGATCTGCACCATCGGTCTGATTCCTGGATTCTTCCTTGTTGTAGGGTTTGCAGTTTGGATGAAGAGGAGAAAAGCTTAAATGAAGAATAAAACTGTAAAAATGGTTCTTGCAGTTGTAGTTCTTGGTGTCTGCTGCGGGGCTTACGCAGGTGTAAAAACCTACGTAGCCCATCAGGAGCAGAAAGAATCCGAAGAAGATTCTGAAGAAAGCACAACTGTATTTACTGCATCAACAGATAACATTAAATCTCTGGATTTTATGGTTGATGATACAGAGACAACATTTGAAAAAGATGATGACAGCTGGGTAAAGAAAGACGAAACAGATTTTCCGGTAAATCAGACTACTCTGGACAGTGCAGCATCTGCTATTGCATCTGTCGATTCAGACAGAGTTCTGGAGGACGTAGATGATCTTTCAGAATATGGTCTGGACTCTCCGTCAAACACGATTAAGATTGTAACAAAATCTGATGAGGAAGATGGCGATGACATAACAACTACACTGTATGTGGGAGATGAAAATTCCTCCACCAGTCAGTATTATGTAAGAAAAGATGATGATGAGAAGACAGTATACCTGATAGATTCTTCCTGCGTAGAGCCGTTTGCCAAATCATTGAATGATTATGCGCAGATGGAAGATTTCCCTGCAATTTCCAATACAGATACCATTACAAAAATTTCTGTAGACGGCGATAATTCCTATGAATTATCAAAAGACGAAGATACAAGTACCTGGTCAGTAAAAGGCAGCGAGGATGAAGAAAAAGCAGACTCAGCTACCGTAAGTTCTTTGGTATCTTCATTCGGAAGCATGGCATATAGTTCACTTGCAGATTATAAATGTGACGACAAGAGCAAATATGGTCTGGATAAACCATATGCAACAATCATAGTAGATTATCAGGAAGAAGTTGCTGATGATGACACTGATGAAGACACACAAGATGATACGACAGCTTCCGGTGAGACGGCAGATGAAGATGCTTCATCTGTGGAAGAAAACAGTGACGATGCTGAACAGGATACAGAATCAGACGAAAGTGTAAGTGAAACTACGGATGAAACATCTGAGGCTGAAGATACTGACGGTGAAGAAGCAGAAGATGAAACATCAGAAAACTCAGACAGTGCATCAGACAATGAGGATTCTTCGGAAGAAGAAACTAAGATGGCAGATAAGCAGCTTACAATTCTTGTTGGAAATGAAACAGATGACAGCAGCAGATATGTCATGGTAAATGACAGCAATGAAGTCTATACGATGTCAACGGATACTCTGTCCGCGCTAACTGATAAATCAGAAGAAGACTTCTGGGATATGACAGTAAGTTATGTATCTTTAAACAGCCTCGGAAGCCTCAAAGTAAATTATCAGGGCAGTGATTATAAAGTAAATGTTTCACGTGAAACATCCACAGATGATGATGGAAACGATACAGAAACAGTTACCTATAAACTGAATGGTTCTGATCTGGATGAAACAACATTTACAACATTCTACAATAAACTGATCAACATGACGGCTCAGAAACGTCTGACAGATAAATATGAACCTGACGGTGATGCAGAACTGACAGCTATATTTACAGAAGAAGACGGTGATACACAGGAAGTTGCATACTATAGCTACGATACAAACTATTATGCGGCAGTGGTGGATAATAAAGTATATCTCGTAAATAAGATGAATGTAAAAGAACTGTTCACAGCATTTGAATCAGTTGTCGGAACAGAAGAAGACAGTTCAGATAAGACAGATTCAGACGAAGCAACAACAGATGATACTAAATCAGATTCAACAGATATGCCAGGTGAGAGCATAGAAGAGTCCGATGACAGTACATCTGAAACAGCCGGCATAACAAACGATTCTGATACATCCGAAGAGGAGAATACAGATTCTCAGGAAACGGACAGTACAGAAGAGTAAAAGAATAAACGAATCTATAAAAGAGTGAGGCAGGCATATAGAATTTCTTACATATGCCTGCCTCATTTTTTGTTGTATTAGAGCGTGTTTGAAAAATCATTCCCACAATCTGCACGCCCCATTTTGCGGTATATTTTGTCCGAATTCGGTTGCTGTAGTCACCGCAACGTCGCCTTCTTCCGACTTGAAATAAAAAAATTTATCCTTCAAAACTGTCTCAAAATCAACTCGTCGACTCATTCTGGCTTAAATATAAGGCTTAAAAGAAGATTTTAACCTGTTCAAGAAACGCTTCAGGTGCTTCAACATGTGGAAGATGTTTTGTTTCTTTGAGAACAGAAACTTCAATAGCCGGGTTGGAGGCACAATAATCATCAGTGACAGCCTTTCCGTTTGGCTCTGTTTCACCTTCAACAATATAAATACTGTTATCCAGTGCCTTAAGTGCATGACAGATATTTATATTTATATACTTAGCTGCAAGACTGGAGTACAAAAATCTGGTATAATATCCACCTTTATGAGCTGCTTCATAATAAGCATCTGCCATTTGATTATCCACATGGAATGGATTATAATACATCTTCTCGATAAAAAGATTATTTATATTATCACGTGATACGATCATATGATAAACCAGAGTTCCGAAAATCGGAATTTCCAGAGCTGCTTTTAACAGGCGGTCCTTTCTGTTTGGCATCTGTTTTAATTGAGTCAGGCTGGGCGGATTTACCAGCATGATTTTGTTAAAAAGTTCTTTCTCATTGTGACAGGCCATAGTAACAAAAGAGCCTGAAAAACCACTTGCAATCACATCTGTTTTCTGACCAATTATTTTTTTGATAAAATCACTGATCATCTGAACATAAACAAAATTTGTATAGGTAATGCTGGATTTGTCCGAACGTCCGCATCCTAACAGATCAACAGTATATACGGTATGGTCAATTGCCAGTTCGTCTTCAATTTTGCTCCATTCATACCCGGAAGCTCCAGGTAAAGTGTCATGAATCAAAAGAATCGGTGACCCAGTTCCCTTTTTGGTATAATAAATGTTCCCAAAGCGCCATTCAAAGTAATTGTCATTAGAAATGTGGAGCATCTGTTTTAATTGTGCAGCAGTAGCAATCGTGTGGTTAATGAAATGAACAGCAACAGTTGCGCCGGTCATCAGAGCAGCAAATGTAAGAAATTTGTGCTTGTTTTTACTCATTTTCGGCCTCCTTTATCAAGCATAACAAGTGATTAGCCTGCTAAAATTATATACCCATATTATACCGCGATACTGTCTGTTTTACAAGAAAATATGATGCGAAAAAAAGAACCATATGGATTGATGATGTTACTGTTCACTCCGTTCACAGCAACACGCTTCGCGATGCACAGACTTTATGCTAATCGCATAAATTCGCGCGGTATGTCTCGGGTTTTCTGTGACCTTCACTCACAAAAAACACCTCGCGGGATATTACCAGTGAACAGTAACTTGATGATTACTGTTCACACATCACAATCCCGCGAGGTGTTTTGGCATGAATGTGCCAAAATCCCGAGACATACAAGCCAAAATTCCATTGCCGCAGGCAATCTGGAATTTTGGCTGCGTTACTGAGAACGGAGTGAACAGTAACGATTGATGGAAAAAGAAAATGTCAATCACCACAAAATATACAATATTTATGTTAAAAATAATGTGTTTTTTTATGTTTCACGTGAAACATTATGTGGCATGATTAAAATAAAAGTGTTATAATAAACATGCATATGCCTGTTGGCATTATAAAAAATAATGTAACAGGCAAAATAGGAATAACTACAATTAAAACCTCATAAAGGAGGAATGAAGTTGGGAAGAATTATAGCAGTTGCTAATCAGAAAGGCGGAGTTGGAAAGTCAACAACTGCAATTAATCTTTCAGCATGTCTTGCAGAAAAAGGGAAAAAGGTTCTCGCAATTGATATGGATCCACAGGGAAATACTACCAGTGGTTTCGGCGTTGATAAGAACGGCATAGAAAATACATTGTATGAACTTTTGCTTGGAGAGGCAGAAACGAAAGACACGATTGTAAAAGATGTTGTTGAGAATCTTGACCTGATTCCATCTAATATTAATCTTTCCGGTGCAGAAATCGAGCTGGTAGGAATCGATGATAAAGAATTTATCTTAAAGGGAATCACAGATAAGCTTCGACGTAAATATGATTACATAATACTGGATTGTCCGCCATCATTAAATATGCTGACGATCAATGCATTAACCGCAGCTACATCTGTATTAGTGCCGATCCAGTGTGAATATTATGCGCTGGAGGGACTTTCACAGCTGATTCATACCATTGATCTGGTAAAAGAAAGACTGAATAAACGTCTGAAAATGGAAGGCGTAGTATTCACAATGTATGACGCAAGAACAAACCTGTCTCTGCAGGTAGTGGAAAACGTAAAAGAGAATTTAAATCAGAATATTTATAAAACAATTATTCCACGTAATGTAAGACTGGCGGAGGCTCCAAGCTATGGACAGCCGATTAATATCTATGATCCGAGATCAGCAGGAGCAGAAAGCTACAGGCTTCTGGCAGAGGAAGTGCTCAACAGGGAGGATAATTAATGGCAGGAAGAAAAAACGGTCTTGGCAGAGGCTTAGATGCATTTTTTCCAGACAGAACATCTGTTGTCAAAGAACCTGCCAGAAAGACAATAACCAAAACAGTTAAAACAGAGAAGAAATCTGACGTAGCTGAAAAACAGACAAACCCTACTGTTGCAAAGAAGCAAACAGCGGATTCGAAAACAGGGGCAATGATCGTAAAGATCTCAAGTGTAGAGCCGAATATGGATCAGCCACGTAAACAGTTCGATGAAGATGCACTCATGGAACTGTCTGAGTCTATTAAACAGTACGGCGTACTCCATCCGCTTCTCGTGTCTGATAAAAAGGACTACTATGAAATAATTGCAGGTGAAAGACGATGGAGAGCGGCAAAGCTTGCCGGACTGACAGAGATTCCTGTAATTGTTAAAGAGTTTTCTGAGCAGGAATTAGTAGAAATTTCCCTGATTGAGAATATTCAGCGGGAAGATTTAAACCCTGTGGAAGAAGCGATGGCATATAAACGACTGATTGATGAATTTCATCTGAAACAGGATGAAATCGCAGAGCGTGTAGGGAAGAGCAGAACAGCAGTAACAAATGCAATGAGACTTCTCAAACTCAGCGAAAAAGTGCAGCAGATGCTGATTGATGAGATGATCACTGCCGGTCATGCCAGGGCAATCCTTTCGATAGCAGATAAGGAAAAGCAGGAATCAATTGCAATGAAGGTTTTTGACGAGAAATTAAGTGTTCGTGAAACAGAAGCGCTTGTAAAACGTATGCTGGAGCCGCCAAAAACAGCAAAGAAGAGCAAATTCAGTTCTGCTGAGGATGCAATATATGAGAGTCTGGAAGAAAAAATGAAAAGTATCATGGGTACCAGAGTCCAGATTCACAGAAAGAAAAATGACAAAGGTAAAATTGAAATTGAATATTATTCCAAGGATGAACTGGAAAGAATCATAGATCTTTTCGAATCCATTGGTTAGGAGTGACAGTAATATGAGTGGCATTTTTGAAAATCTTGGAATTGATTCCGGGATCATCATTATTATACTGCTGATTCTTACTATCTTCCTGCTGGTAAGGAATATCAGTATGAATATGCGCCTGAGCCGTCTGGAACGTAAATATAAGACGTTCATGAAAGGTTCAGATGCACAGTCTCTGGAAAAAGTATTCGTTAGAAAATTCGCTCAGATAGATAAGCTCTATGATGCGAAGGAAGAACATGATCATGATCTTCTTTTTATCAAAAAGAATCTTGATAAAATGTTTAATAAATATGGTGTAGAAAAGTATGACGCATTTGATGATGTAGGTGGAAAGTTAAGTTTTGCGCTGGCTTTGCTGGACAAAGAGAATACAGGCCTTATCTTAAATGCAGTACACAGCCGGGACAATTGTTTTTTGTATATGAAAGAAATTGTAAAAGGCGAATCCTACGTTATGCTCAGCCAGGAAGAAGTAGAGGCACTTCGTAAGGCAGTGAATTTTGGACTGGATAATATTGAAGAATAAAGTTTTTTAAAAGTTACTGTGAACGGAGTGAACAGTAATGTTTAAAAGCTGAAAACAAGAGCATACTAAAAGAGAATCTGTTTTGTGCAGGAATGCACATGATATGATAAATTGATATCAGGGGGAAAGTTGTTGCCAGATTTTACCCTGACATCATTACATAATGTAATAGAATATTTCAGGAGGAACAAGATGTTAGATATTAAATTTGTGAGAGAAAATCCGGAAGTTGTAAAACAGAATATCCGCAACAAATTTCAGGATAATAAACTGGAATTAGTGGATAAAGTTCTGGAACTGGACAAAGAGAATCGCGAAATCAAACAGGAAGTAGAAGCTCTTCGTGCAGAGAGAAATAAAATTTCCAAACAGATCGGTGCACTGATGGCACAGGGAAAGAAAGAAGAAGCTGAAGAAGTAAAGAAACAGGTAGCTGCTTCCGGAACCCGTATTGAAGAACTTTCCACAAGAGAGAAAGAGGTAGAGGAAGAACTTCTCAAAGATATGATGGTAATTCCGAATATCATTGATCCATCTGTACCGATCGGTAAAGATGACAGCGAGAACGTAGAAATCGAGAAGTTTGGTGAACCGGTTGTTCCGGATTTTGAAGTGCCATATCATACAGAAATTATGGAAAATTTTGATGGAATTGATCTTGACAGTGCAAGACGTGTTGCGGGAAATGGTTTCTACTATTTAATGGGAGATATCGCAAGACTTCACTCAGCAGTAATTTCCTATGCACGTGACTTCATGATAAACAGAGGTTTTACTTACTGTGTACCTCCTTTTATGATCAGAAGCAATGTTGTAACAGGTGTAATGAGTTTTGCTGAAATGGATGCCATGATGTATAAGATTGAGGGTGAAGATTTATACCTGATCGGAACAAGTGAACATTCCATGATCGGTAAATTTATCGATCAGATCATTCCTGAGGAAGAACTTCCGAAAACTCTTACAAGCTATTCTCCATGTTTCCGTAAGGAAAAAGGTGCTCATGGACTTGAGGAGAGAGGCGTTTACCGTATTCATCAGTTTGAAAAACAGGAAATGATCGTTGTCTGCAGACCGGAAGAGAGTCCGATGTGGTTTGATAAATTATGGCAGAATACAGTAGATCTGTTCCGTTCTCTGGACATTCCGGTTCGTACACTTGAGTGCTGCTCCGGTGACCTGGCAGACCTGAAAGTAAAATCTCTTGACGTAGAAGCATGGTCTCCACGTCAGAAAAAATATTTCGAGGTAGGAAGCTGTTCAAACCTTGGTGATGCACAGGCACGTCGTCTTAAGATCCGTGTAAACGGAAAAGATGGTAAGAAATATCTTGCACATACATTAAATAATACTGTTGTAGCACCGCCTAGAATGTTGATCGCATTCCTGGAGAATAACCTGAATGCAGACGGTTCTGTAAGTATTCCTAAAGCTCTGCAGCCATACATGGGTGGTATGACAAAGATTGAGAAAAAGCACGCTTAATGGAGGGTGAGCTTTTTCAGGGAGGTGTTCTTATGCACAGTTATCTGAGGGCAGTTGGTTTTTCCAGGATCACCAAAAGAAGCAGTATCAGACAGATCATTACGGATGTGGTTGAAACTTATGATGAGAAAACAGTCATAGAGAACTACCCTGATGGTATGTTTGCAGAGTTTTCCAAGAATTATGGATGCGATTGTGGAATTACTGTCTGCGGGCAGTATGATGAAAACAACGTATTTTATCCGGATTATTATTTTCCTTTTTTTCGCGGAACAGGCATTACAACACAGGAGAGTGTTGTGATAGAAAGACATGCAGACAAAGAATCTTTTGCAGGTGCCTGTGACGATTTGAGAATTGGGGTTACTTTAATTTTCTATCTTCAGAATGCGGCTGAGTATCTGCAACAGCGTGAAAAAGGCAACATACTTCCGGGTGGCCAGCCTTTAACCCTTTCCGGGCTGGCCAGGGAAGGAAAAATCCTTTTTCCTGTAGAGAAAGATAAAGAAGCAGTAAAAGCAGAACGTGAACTGACAAAGAACAGAAATCATCTCATTGCAGCCGCCAGAAACGGTGATGAAGAGGCTATGGAGAGCCTCACGATGGAGGATATGGATACATATTCCATGATTTCTCAGCGTATAGTTACAGACGATATTTTTTCTATAGTGGATTCCTATTTCATGCCATATGGAATTGAATGTGATCAATATAGTATCATGGGTGAGATTCTGGATTTTATGACATTCAAGAACATTATAACAGGAGAAGAAATCTGCCAGCTTACATTAGACTGTAATGATATGCAGTTTGATGTTTGTATCAATAAGAATGATTTGCTGGGGGAGCCAAAGATCGGACGTAGATTCAAAGGAATCATATGGCTCCAGGGACAGTTGCACTATTAATTAAAATGATTTATGATGGCATGGACGAATATTTCGCCTATGCCATCTTGTGATTTACAAGAATATGTTTCACGTGAAACATGCTTATAACAATCCGCTTGACGAGGGAGTGTTATAGATATACATTTGTTACTGTTCGTACACCACTATCCTGCGAGGTGTTTTGGCATGAATATGCCAAAATCCCGAGACATACAAGCCAAAATTCCATTGCCGCAGGCAATCTGGAATTTTGGCTACGTTACTGAGAACGGAGTGAACAGTAATATACATTTCACGCCGGATATTTGCAATTTATTCCAAGGGTAAGAAAAGAAAGAATTACTATGATATACTTGGGGCAGGTAAGTCGGAAAACTAAAAAAAGGAAGATGACATTATATGAAAAATAAATTATGGAAACAATGGATGTTAAGTGGAGTTCTGGTTTCTGCAATGGTTGTATCATGCGGGGTATCTGTAAGTGTACAGGCAGAAGAAACAACAGAGACAGAAGAAGCAGCAGAAACCGATTCCTCTACTGAAAGTGAAGATGATCTGCAGATTCTTTTTGATCAGGCAGTTGAAGATGCGATGATTGCTGAGGATGGTGAGATTCTTCCGGTAGTAAGCCTGGATGAGGGAGAGCCTTATGCAGTTTATAATGAAGAGGGAAGAGTTCTTCTATATACATTCCATAAATATCCGGACAGTTATCCGGATGGCACTGATGTGAAACTGGAATGGGGAAATGTATGGACATTTACAGGTGGTGAACTGGAAGACTGGTATCAGGAAAATAAAGAGGGTGTAACAGACTGGCAGACAAGAATGAAAGAATTGCTTGGTCTGACTCCTGATAATGAATCTAACTATGTTACAGCTATGTGGGTAAAACCGGAAGATGTTTTTCGTCCGGCATATATTTCGGATATTGGAACAGTAGAAATGACAGACTCATTCTCCGAAGATGTTGATGCGGATTATAAAGCATGGTTTGATGCGAACATTATTTCCAGCTATTATGATGGCGAATATCCATGGACAAGATTGGGATATACTTATGACTGGGCGGATAATGGACAGGCTTACGGGCTGTCTGAGTTTATCGTTAAGCAGGATAGTGATGTAAAAGTAGCATACACTGTTGAACTGGATGAGATGATTCAAAAGCTGGAAGATAATACATGGAATCCGGAAGCAGAAAATTAGATAAGAAAAGCCAGATTGCACTTGTAATTTTCTTTGAAATATAGTATATTAGTTACTGTTCATACACCATTATTCCTCGAGGTATTTTTGCAAAAATATGCCAAAGTCCCGAGACATACAAGCCAAAATCCCATTGTCGCAGGTAATCTGGAATGAATTTTGGTTAAGTTACTGAGAACGGAGTGAACAGTAACTTATATTATGGGTGTTGATTAAATGTCCATATAGCTCAGCTGGATAGAGCACTCGCCTCCTAAGAGAAAGCCGAGGCATTCCCCAAAGGGAAAAAATGAAAAACAACTTTCAGTTCGAATCTATTCTGAAAAATGCTAATGGTGACAACAAAGCATTCCCCAAATTGGGGAGCGTTCTAATGTTACCAAATCGAAAAAATCTGTAGATTGACAACTCAAAAAAGAGTTGATAATCTTATATATGGCCGAAGGGAAAAATCCCAGAAACCCAGTAAAATCAAGGGTTTGCGGCATGTGTCGTCATAGCTCAGCTGGATAGAGCACTCGCCTCCTAAGCGAGGGGTCGGAGGTTCAAATCCTCTTGGCGACGGGCTTCAAAGCGTTCGAAAATGTTAGCTGGATTAGCTGACAACGAACGCTTTATTTATTTTCTAATCACGTTCGTGACACTAAATTCCATTCAAAATGATCAATTTCCAGCTAACGCAATCCGATTTTTGTTAGCTGACAGCTAATCAAAATCACCGGTTTGCAAACATGGGTTTTAGGAAGTCCAGCTAACATTTGGGTTTCGCTCTGTTGTCACCCCTTATTTGGGGATGTAAATCAGAGAAAAGGCGGGAAAAGAAACAATCTCTCCCAAACCTGCAAACATAAATTAGCTGAAACAGTATTCAATTCTATTAGCTACAGCTAATGGTCAAACAGCAATGTCTGTTTGGAACTTTACTATCTATAAAAGTTCCAGGCAGGCATTTTTTAGTATCCTGAATCCTGGAGGAAAGGAGTCAAGATGACTGAGCCAAACAGACAATCAGGAGAAAACGAAGAAAGAATCATAGAAATTGAGATTGAGCGTCTTCGACCGTTCAAAGAGCATCCGTTTCAGGTGAAAGATGATAAGGAAATGTTTCTTTTGCAGGAAAGCATTGAGAAGTATGGAATATTAAATCCGCTGATCGTCAGACCGGTACCGGATGGATACTATGAGATCATATCCGGCCACAGAAGAAAACATGCTGCGGAGAAACTGGGATACCGAAAAGTACCGGTGATCATCCGGGTATTAAGTGAAGATGATTCCATTTTAAGCATGGTAGATTCTAATCTTCACAGAGAACGGATCAGCTACAGTGAAAAAGCTTTTGCTTACAAATTGAAGAATGACGTATTAAAAAGAAAAAGTGGTCGAAAAAAGAGCCAAGTTGACCACAAAACACCAAGAAAGCGGGCGATAGAGATTATCAGCGAGGATTGTGGTGATAGCCCAAAACAAGTGCAGCGTTATATCTCACTGACAAAACTGATACCGGAAATGCTGCAGAAACTGGATGATGAGATTATTTCTTTTTGTCCGGCTGTAGAGATAGCTGCATTAAGTGAAAAAGAGCAAAAGGAACTGCTTGTAGCAATGGAGTATGCACAGGCAATCCCGTCACTCTCACAGGCTCAGAGAATCCGGCAACTGAGTAAAGAAAAGCAGTTGTCACTGGAAAAGATGGAAGAAATCATGTGTGAAGTGAAAAAGGGTGAAATCACAAGAGTAGCTTTCACAAACGAACAGCTACATAAGTATTTTCCGAATTCCTATACACCGGCAATGATGAAACGGGAAATATTGGCACTACTAAAATTATGGAAAAAAGAATCATGGGAAAGTTAAAGGAGGAAGCAATCATGTGTAAAGTTATATCCGTAGTAAACCAGAAAGGTGGCGTCGGAAAGACCACCACAACCGTAAATGTAGGCATTGGACTGGCAAGAGAAGGTAAGAAAGTGTTGCTGATCGACGCGGATCCACAGGGAAGTTTAACCGCAAGTCTTGGATATGAGGAACCGGATGATCTTCGCATCACACTGGCAACGATCATGATGGATGTCATCAACGAAGAAGAAATCTCTTTGGAAGATGGGATCTTACATCACCAGGAAAATGTAGATCTTCTCCCGGCAAATATTGAGCTTTCCGCACTGGAAGTAACGATGGGAAATGTTATGAGCAGAGAAATGATCATGAAAGAATATATCGATGCGATAAGATGCCGATACGATTATATCCTGATCGACTGTATGCCAAGCCTTGGTATGATGACAATCAATGCACTGGTCTCTTCCGATTCCGTGCTGATACCTGTACAGGCCGCATATCTGCCGGTGAAAGGACTTCAGCAGCTGATCAAGACCATTCTTACAGTAAAGAAAAGGCTGAACCGGAAACTGGCGATTGAGGGCATTCTCCTGACTATGGTAGATTTTAGAACCAATTACGCAAGGGACATTGCATCGAGAGTACATACAACCTACGGAAGCCAGATAGAAGTATTTGAAAATGTGATTCCGATGTCCGTAAAAGCAGCTGAGACCAGTGCAGAGGGAAAAAGTATCTACATGCACTGTCCGAAAGGAAAAGTTGCTGAGGCATATATGAAATTGACACAGGAGGTTTTGAATAATGAAAAATAGAAGTGGCGAAAAGATTAAACTGGCTAGTATTGATGAATTGCTTGGTGTGGTAAATGAAGAGTCAGCAATGGAGATAGAGATCAGTAAGATCCATCCGTTTAAGAATCATCCGTTCAAGGTTCTGGATGATGAAAAGATGCAGGACCTGGTAGAAAGCGTAAAGATCAATGGAGTGCTGACACCGGTACTGCTTCGCATGGATGAAAATGAAGAATATGAAATGGTATCCGGCCACAGAAGAATGCATGCAGCACAGCTTGCAGGACTTACAATGATTCCGGCAATTGTAAGGGAATTATCAGATGATGATGCCATTGTGGCTATGGTGGACGCTAACATTCAGCGAGAGGAATTGTTGCCGAGTGAGAAAGCCTTTGCTTATAAGATGAAACTTGAGGCAATGAAAAGACAGGGAGTTAGAACAGATTTAACTTTGTCTCAAAATGAGACGAAGTTGAGATCTGATGAAGTCTTGAGCAAGCAAGTTGGGGAAAGTAGAGCTCAGGTTCAAAGATTTGTACGATTAACAGAACTTATTCCGGAACTTCTTGATCTGGTAGATAACAAGAAGCTTCAGTTTACGGTTGCTGTCGATATCTCCTATATCGATAAGGAAGTACAGGAATGGATCTACGAATATATCAGAGACACTGGATTTATCAAGCCAAAACAGATTGCGGCACTCAGAAATCAGCTGAATAATGGACCAATCAATCAGATCCAGATGTTATCAATTTTCAACAACTGTGTGATGGCAAAGAAAGTATCCCGGTCTCTTACTTTCTCAGAAAAGAAACTGACAAAGTATTTTCCGGATGATTATACAGCCAAAGATATGGAGCAAGTGATTGAATCATTATTAGAAAAATGGATACAGGAACAGTCCTGTTAAAGATAGAAAAAGCTAAGAAAACAAAGTCAAAGAAGTTTAAAAAGAGGACTTCTTAGCAGAAAATGAAAGGAGGAAACTATGGAGAAAAAAATGACATTTAATTATTTTACGGTACCGAAGCTGATCAGTTCAGCTTCTACCGCATACCAAAAGCATTATTTACAGACAGTTATTTTAAAGATTTATCGAGCGATGCTAAAATTTTATATGGACTGATGTTGGATCGAATGTCTCTTTCCATCAAGAATCAGTGGTTTGACGACAAAAACAGAGCATATATCTACTTTTCCATCGAAGATATCATGGAATTACTGAACTGTGGCAGAAATAAAGCCATTAAATCCATGAGAGAACTGGATGACGAAACAGGAATTGGTCTGATTGAGAAACGCAGACAGGGATTTGGAAAGGTGAAAGTTATCTACGTGAAAACCTTTATGCCTGAGAAAACAGATGAGAAAAAATTTGGAGAGGAATTAAAGAAGTTTAAAAAACAAACTTCTGTGGAAAATGAGGAATCTACAGAAGTTTACAATTCAAACTTCATGAAGTCCCAAAATCAAACTTCTAGAAGTCTCGAAAACAAACTTCAAGAAGTTTACATTTCAAACCCTAATAATACTAATCTTAGTGATACTGAAATGAATGATAATAAATCTAATCATATCATATCTGTGGATGAGAAAAGATTTGATAGCGATAACCGCTCTGAGGATTATCAGGCTTATGAAAACCTTGTCAAAGAGACCATTGATTATGAATCACTGGAAGTAACCCATCATGACGATATGCGACAGGTAGATGAAATCGTGAACCTGATCGTAGAAACTGTGATGTGTAAAAATGACAAGATCTTGATTGCCAGCAACTGGTATCCGGCATCACTGGTGAAGAAAAAATTTCGGATGCTGACCTATTCACATATCGAGTATGTCTTACACTGTATGCGTGGTAACACCACAAAGGGGAAGAACATCAAGAAATATTTATTAGCAGCCCTGTTTAATGCACCGTCAACGATGAACGGGTATTATCAGGCAGAGGTGAACCATGATATGCCAGGACTGGTAAGATAGGAGGTGTACATGTTTATTTTAAAACTTGCTGGGAAGATATTATTACTGCCGGTATGGCTGATTCTTTTTGTGATCGGCCTGGCAGTGAAGATGACAGTACAGACTTATGCGGTTGTCAGAGGGATCCTTGGGTTTATATTCACTTTGTTGATTATAGCGACTGCATACTGTTATCATGACTGGGTACAGGTTGCATTTCTATTTTCGCTGAGTGTAATTCTGTATCTGATCCTGTTTGCAGGAGTATTCGTGGACACTGTACTGGACATGACAAGAGAACGTCTTATTGATTTTATTATATCGTGAGGAGGATATGAAAATGAGCGAAAACAATGATTATATTCAGTTACCACCACTAAAAAAAGACACACCAGCCGATGTGGTAGCATTTATGTGGGAGTACATGAAAGTACCGGAGGATTCAAGAGAAAAAGTTAAGAATCTGCTTAAAGATGCAAATGAAAATGGAGTAAAAATAAGTCATCAGGCACCAACACTGTATGATGTTGTTCCGAAAGAAGAAATTGCTGAATTTGAAGAGCTTATGCGCAAAACCATAGCTGACATTGTATCAGAAGCCAGTAGCGTTGCCTGTTGGGTGTATGTGCAGAAATATGTGAAGCACAAAACCCTAAACGAAATGCTGCAAGAATTGCCAGACGTAGGTCAATTCATCCTAGCTATGAATACCTGGTTTGAAAAACTGATGGAGAAATAATCTAGGAAAATAGTTTAAAGTTTACATGTTATGATCATGTATGAAGTTGGAACAAAATAAAAGATTGTGCTATATTATTGTTCAAGAAAAAAACTCATTGACATATTTTAATCTATTTAGGAGGATAAACGATCATGTGTACAGCAGCAACTTATAAAACAAAAGATTTTTACTTTGGACGAACCCTCGATTATGAATTCTCTTATGGTGATCAGATAGTAATTACACCACGTAATTATGCGTTTAATTTTCGCCATGTTGGCGATATGAAAAATCATTATGCAATTATTGGAATGGCTCATGTTGCAGAGGATTATCCTTTGTATTATGATGCTATGAATGAAAAAGGAGTGGCAATGGCAGGACTGAATTTTGTCGGAAATGCTGTTTATGCCGCGATTAAGCCAGATGTGGAAAATATTGCACAGTTTGAATTTATTCCGTGGATTTTAAGCCAGTGTTCTTCTTTAGTTGAAGTTCGCGAGCTTCTTGAACGAATTAATATTGTTAATACTCCTTTCAGCGAGCAATTGCCATTAGCACAATTACACTGGATCATTTCTGATGAGAATGAGTCAATTACGGTAGAATCTATGTCAGATGGTTTGCATATTTATGATAATCCAGTAGGAGTGCTTACGAATAATCCGCCATTTCCACAGCAGATGTTTCAACTAAATAATTATATGCATTTATCTCCTAAACAGCCCAGAAATACTTTCTGCGAAAATTTGGCTCTTGATGCATATAGTAGAGGTATGGGAGGATTAGGTCTTCCGGGAGATCTCTCATCTTCCTCACGCTTTGTACGTGTAGCTTTTACAAAGGTAAATGCAATTTCAGGTGAATCAGAGGAAGAAAGCGTTAGCCAATTCTTCCACATTCTCGGATCTGTGGATCAGCAACGAGGATGTTGCGAAGTAGCGGATGGAAAATATGAAATCACATTGTATACGTCGTGTTGTAATGTTACAAAAGGTATTTATTATTACAATACTTATGAAAACCATCAGATCAGTGCAGTAGATATGCATGTAGAAAATCTGGATAGTGATAAAATGATTTGTTATCCAGTAATTCAAGGAGAACGAATAAACTATCAAAATAAATAATGTTTTGAAATCAGGGATGAGGTAGAAAGGAAAGTTCCATGACAAAAGATGAAGTAAAAAAACTCAGGATGAACAGTCCGGAATCACTACAGTTTTTAAATAATGCTACAAAATTTTATAATTTAATGATGATGTATCGTTGTGCTATTCGGGAGATACAAACTAAACTTGAGGTTTTGGATGATGAATTTTCAGTTGAGAACAATCGAAATCCTATTTCTTTTATAAAAACAAGAATTAAGAAGCCCAATAGTATTTACGATAAACTGCAGAAGATGGGATATGAATTTACAACAGAAAATATACAGACATATCTCAATGATGTAGCAGGCGTTCGAATAGTTTGTGCGTTTATTGACGATATTTATATGATATCAGATTTGATTACCCAACAGGATGATATTAAAGTTATTGAAATAAAAGATTATATAAAAAATCCAAAATCGAATGGTTATCGAAGCTATCATATGATTGTTGAAATACCAGTATTTTTTGCTAAGGGTAAAACACCTATGCGTGTAGAATTACAGATTCGAACCAATGGTATGGATTTCTGGGCAACATTGGAACATCAACTTCGCTATAAAAAAGGAATTGAAGAAATGCCTGGCTATGATGAGATAAGTGAAGAATTACTTCATTCTGCAAGAGCTATCATTGAAGCAGATAATGAAATGCAGAGAATAAAAGACAAAATTGGTATGTTCCACGAAATTTAGGGAGAAAACTGAGCAAGTAGGAAGGTGGAATATATATGAAACAAGATACTTTAGAGGGCAAAGCAAAAACAAAAAATGGGGTAAAACGGCTGTGTTTTTCCATAATCTGCATTCTTCTGGAAGTGATTTTTATTATTACTATCGTAACACGCTTGAATGAATATGCAGAAATCATAAATTTATTTACAAGGATTTTGAGTGGGATCTTGGTTTTGGGATTGTACGCATCAAATAAGACATCCTCTATGAAAATGCCTTGGATCATCTTAATTCTAATTTTCCCAATTATGGGTGTAGGCCTGTATTTGTTGATTGGTTTGAATGGTGGCACACATAAAATGCGTGAGCGATATGCAGAAATTGATAGCAAATTGTTACCAATGCTTCCGGACAGTCAGGAGTGTTTGAGCAAAATAAAAGAAACAATTCCGAAAGCAGGAAATATAGCAAGTTACATACAAAGAAATTCGCAGTATCCAATCTATCAGAATACGGATATTGTGTATTTTGATGAAGCAGTGAAAGGATTAGAGGCACAGCTTAAGGATTTGGAGAAAGCACAGAAGTTTATCTTTATGGAATATCATGCGATAGAAGACGCTGAAGCATGGCATAAGATTCAAGATGTTCTGGAAGAGCGAGTAAAAGTAGGTGTGGAAGTTAGAGTATTCTACGATGATATGGGTTCTATAGGCTTTATTAACACAGATTTTGTGAAAAAGATGGAGGCAATAGGAATTCATTGCCGTGTATTCAATCCGTTTATGCCAGGTTTAAATCTGTTTTTGAACAATCGTGATCATAGAAAAATAACAGTTATTGATGGAAAAGTCGGATTTACAGGTGGATATAATCTAGCAAACGAATATTTTAATTACACACACCCGTATGGACAGTGGAAAGATACAGGTATTCGTTTAGAAGGAGATGCTGTTCAGTCGCTTACGGTGACATTTTTGGAAATGTGGAATGCAGTAAGTGATAAGGATGCTAATGATTCTGATTTTAGTAAATACCTTTTCCACTATGATTATGCGGCACAGCAAACTGGGTTTGTTCAACCTTATGCAGACAGCCCTATGGATAATGAGCAAGTCGGAGAAGAAGTTTATATCAGTATGATAAATAAAGCTGAAAAATATTGTTGGTTTATGACTCCATATCTAATCATAACAGATGAAATGACGCATGCGTTATGTCTGGCTGCTAAGCGAGGGGTAGATGTAAGAATTATCACACCTGGTATCCCTGATAAAAAATTCATTTATAATATAACTCGTTCTTTTTATCATGGATTAGTTAAACATGGTGTTCGTGTTTATGAGTGGACTCCTGGTTTCTGTCATGCAAAAATGAGTGTGGCAGATGACTGTATGGCAACTTGTGGAACAATTAATCTGGATTATCGAAGTTTATATCACCATTTTGAAAACGGCTGTTTTATGGCAGATTGTCAGGCAGTTGTGGAAATAAAAAATGATCTGATAAGAACGATGGGAGAATGTCGTGATGTGACAGACCAATATCAAACCGGACGAAGTGCATATTTGCGACTGGGACAATTATTTATGAGATTATTTGCTGGATTGCTATAAGAATCTGATGAAACGACCTTTCAAAAAAAGTTGATTTAGAAGTTAACTGTTTTTGAAAGGCCGTTTTTGCTATATCTAACAGTCTGTTGTACAAAGAAGATTTTGCATGGATGAAAAAACAAACCTTGTTGAGGTTAAATTGAGTTTTCCATTGTATTGTATTGCTAATGAATAAGAATAAGAAAAAGAACAGACAATGCTGAATGCACTGGAAACAAGAATATCTGAGTATAGTATGTAAGTTCGTAACAGAATGAAAGGAGCGATTCAAATGAGCAATTTGGAAAATTATATGAAACAGCAAGCAATTTTTTGTGAACAAAATGATAGCATTAGTAAGAATCTGTATTCAGAGTATGGTGTAAAAAGAGGCTTACGAGATGAAAAAGGACAAGGTGTGTTGACGGGGCTTACAAATATTTCTGATATAAAAGCTTTTGAATATCGTGATGGAGTAAAGAGTCCATGTGATGGCGAGTTATCTTATCGTGGTTATAATATAAAAGATTTAGTAACAGGAAGTAAAGGAAAAAGGTTTGTCTTTGAAGAAGGAGCATATCTTCTTTTATTCGGAGAATTGCCAACTGATACACAGTTAATGGAATTTCAGGGAAGACTATCTGATTGTATGGAACTACCGACTAACTTTACCAGAGATGTCATTATGAAAGCACCTACATCAGATATTATGGGTTCTATGACTCGAAGTATTCTTACATTGGGCTCTTACGATAAGGAAAAAGAAAGTCTTGAAATTCCGAATGTGCTAAGGCAGAGTATGCAGTTGATCGCAGCATTTCCTATGTTAGCAGTATATGCATACCATGCTTATTGTCATTATGAAAAAAACGAAAGTATGTATATTCATAGACCTGAAAAAGATTTATCTATTGCTGAAAATTTCCTGCGCCTATTAAGACCAGATACAAAATTCACAGAACTGGAAGCAAGAGTACTGGATATAGCATTATTGTTACATATGGAACATGGTGGTGGTAACAATTCTACATTCACTACACGGGTAGTAACATCTTCAGGTTCAGATACTTATTCTGTTATTTCAGCAGCAATGTCATCCTTAAAAGGAAAAAAACATGGCGGTGCAAATCTGATGGTAATGAATATGATGGATGATATTAAAAGTCATGTGAAAGATTATGAAGACGAAGAGGAAATTGCATCATATCTGAGTAAGATTTTGAAGAAAGAGGCGTTTGATCAGAAAGGACTTATTTATGGAATGGGACATGCTGTATATTCTATTTCAGATCCGAGAGAAAGGGTGTTCAAAGGCTTTGTAGAACAACTCGCAAGGGATAAAGGACGTGAGAAAGATATGACCCTTTATAACAATATTGAGAAGATTGCACCTAAGTTGATTGCAAAGCAGCGTCAGATATTCAAAGGAGTAAGTCCTAATATAGATTTCTATAGTGGTTTTGTGTATGACATGTTGAATATTCCAAGAGAATTGTACACGCCATTATTTGCGATAGCAAGAATTGCTGGTTGGAGTGCACATCGCCTGGAAGAATTGATAACTACAGATAAGATCATTCGCCCGGCATATAAGAGTCTAGTCAGCAAAAAAGAATATATAGAAAGAGAGGAACGATAATATGGGAGCAGGAACCAGTGCAGAGGAGTTTTTTTTAAAGAGCATCAATGTTGAAAGTATATTTGAATTTGTCGAAAGAACAGATTATTTGTTTCTTTATAGTATAAAGGAATGTGTTGAAAAATCAGACTGTCATGAAGGAGTATATCTTTCAGAAGTGGCAGAATACATGAAATTATCGATTCCAGAAACATCTAAGATGGTAAAAAGTCTTGAAAATAAAGGATATATTATCTGGAAATTAGATGAAAAAAAAGAAAGAACATACCTTGTTTTGACGAACAAGGCAATTGAATTAAGTAATTGTCAGAAAGAAAAAATGATAGAAGCTTATGAAAAAATCATATCGAATATACAAGAAGATGACCTGGCAGTTACACGGTGTACATTGAGAAAAATCCGACAGCTTATGGAAGAAATAAAATAGTGATTAATACAACGGAGTAAGAAAAGCTCCTTCATATATTAGAATAAAAATATGACTGTTTCTTTAAAAAGAAGCCGGTCATATTTTTTTATGAAAAATAAATTTTGTTGAGGTTAAATTGAGATTGACTTTGTATTGTATAAGTATGAAATAAAAAGGAATCAGGTGATGTACAATGAAAAAGCATAAAATATGTAAAATCCTTCTTGTTATACTGGCAATTTTTTTATGTGTGGCTTTTTATGAATTGCTCGGAATCTGCGTTGCATATAAAAAGCAGCCGGAAGTGTCCAATACAACCAAAAAAGAAACAAAAAATGGGTTATGGAACGAATGCAGTGAAAATACAGAACGGGCAGTAATCATAGAAAAGAATCCAGAAGCGCTTTTACAAAGAGTGCGTTTGATCAAGAATGCAAAAAAGGAAATTATTCTTTCTACTTTTGCATTTCAATCCGATGAAAGTGGAAAATTGATTTTAGGAGCACTGCATGATGCGGCAGACAGAGGTGTACATATTCGTCTGTTAGTAGATGGAATGGAGAGCTGGATTGATATGGAAGGAAATCCGTATTTCTATGGATTATCTTCCCATGAGAATGTTGAAATTAAACTGTATAATAAGGCCAATCCGTTGAAACCGTGGAAAATGATGGGTAGAATGCATGATAAATATTTGATTGCAGATGGAAAGAGATATATTCTTGGGGGAAGAAATACATACAATTATTTCCTGGGTGATTTTCCGGGACATAAAAACTATGACAGAGACGTGTTAGTGGTTTGCGATGAACCTGAGAAAGAAAATTCAGTTAACCAGTTGTCAGAGTATTTTGAAACCATATGGAATCAGGAAGACAGTGGTTATTTTCATAACAATAAAAAACTGGCAAATAGAAAATCTGTAAAGAACGCAGTTTTAGAGTTGCAGAACAGCTATCAGAAATATTTTGAAGAGAATAAGGAAAGAATCTGCGAGACCGATTATACGGACGAAACTTTTGAGACAGAAAAGATTACATTAGTGTCAAATCCTATTCACACAGGTTCCAAAGAACCAGTAGTGTGGTATCAGTTGGGAGAATTGATGAAAAATGCAAAAAATCGTGTGAAGATCCACACGCCATATATTATCTGTAATGATATGATGTATAATACATGGGAGGAGATTGCAGAGAACGTTTCAGATTTTTCTATCATGACAAATTCAGTTGCGAATAATGGGAATCCATTTGGGGCTGCCGATTATGCGAAAAACAGAAATAGAATCTTAAGTACAGGAATTAATATCTGGGAATATGAAGGCGGTTATTCATACCACGGAAAAAGTATTCTCATTGACGATGATCTGTCTGTAATCGGTTCCTTTAATATGGACATGAGAAGTGCATATCTGGATACGGAACTGATGCTTGTAATTCGCAGTAAAGATATTAATAAACAGTTGGAAGAGGGCATGATGGAATATGAAAAAGTGTCCCGCCAGATATTAGAAGGCGGAACTTATAATGATCCATATCATGTAGAGCCAATCGAATTAACAAAGAAACGTCAGAGAAAAATATTTTTGGTACAGCATCTGCTTGGATGGGCAAGGTATCTGTTTTAATAAGGAGGAAGGAAAACGTGTTTCAAATATTGATTGTAGAAGATGATAAAGAATTAAGCCAGCTATTCCAAAAAGTGCTTGAGAAGAATGGATATCAAGTCAAAAGTGCATCGGATGGAGCACAGGCATTAGAAGTATTGGATAAGGAATATATTGATCTGATCATTTCTGATATTATGATGCCGGTTATGGATGGCTATGAACTGGTGTCAGAACTTCGTTCAGCAGGATATCAGATACCAGTGCTTATGATCACTGCGAAAGGTTCCTTTGATGATATGCGCCAGGGATTTCTTTCGGGAAGTGACGATTATATGGTAAAACCGGTAAATGTGAATGAAATGGTTTTAAGAGTCGGAGCACTGCTTCGCCGTGCACAGATACTGAATGAACACAAAATTGTGATCGGTTCAACAGAGTTTGATTATGATGCAATGACGGTTACAACTGATAAGGAAAGTCTTGTTTTGCCTAAAAAAGAATTCCTGCTTTTATATAAGCTTGCAGCTTCGCCAGGCAGAACATTTACAAAACAACAGTTGATGGATGAAGTATGGGGATACGAGACGGAGGCAGACCCACATACGATAGAGGTACATATAGGAAGAATCAGAGAGCGTTTTAAAGATAACCCTGATTTTGAAATCGTAACAATGCGTGGAATTGGATACAAGGTGGTGAAAAAATAATGGAACAAAAGAAAGAAAAAGGATTGCGGATCCGGTCCTGTCTGACTGGTGCAATCTGGCTGGCACTTGTATTTTCAACAGTCATATCTGCTTTATTATTTGCTTTTTTGAATCATTTTTTTAATCTGCCGGGCAGCATACCTGTGCTTGGCTGGCTTTTGATTTTTAATACATTGATTGCAGGGCTGATCACTTCCTTTATTAATGCAAAGTTACTGGAACCAATTACCAGACTTAGTAAAGCAATGAAGAAAGTTTCTCAGGGAGATTTTGAACAGCATTTGGAAACGAACAGCCGTATAGCAGAAGTTGGAGAATCTTATCAAAGTTTTAACGTTATGACAAAAGAACTTCGTGCAACAGAGGTGCTGCAGATGGATTTTGTATCTAATGTTTCTCATGAGTTTAAGACCCCGATTAATGCCATTGAAGGATATACAATGCTGCTTCAGGGAGAAGAACTGTCTCAGGATCAAGAGGAATATGTAGAAAAAATCTTATTTAACACCCAAAGACTTTCCGGATTGGTTGGTAATATTTTGCTGTTATCCAAGTTAGAGAATCAGAATATACCAATGAAAAAAACAGAATATCGTCTGGATGAACAGATCCGCCAGGCATTTCTTTCATTGGAAACAAAATGGACAGAAAAAGAAATTGGTTTTCAGGTAGAATTGGAGGAAGTTAAATATACTGGGAATGAAGGACTTTTTATGCATATCTGGATAAATCTTTTGGATAATGCGATTAAGTTCAGCCCTTCAAAGGGGACAATTACGATGTTTCTGAAACAAGAACAGGATTCTGTTAAGTTCATTCTGGAAGATGAAGGACCAGGAATAGAGGATGATGTAAAATCCAGAATATTTGACAAGTTCTATCAGGTAGATGGATCTCATAAAGCAGAAGGAAATGGCCTAGGTCTTGCACTTGTAAAACGGATTGTAGATAGTGCCGGAGGAACAATCAAAGCAGAAAACCGTGAATATGGTGGATGCAGATTTGTTATAGAGCTGCCAAAGCAGAAAGATGAGATTATATAGTTTTAAGATAAATTAGAAGATGGGAGGATTTATATGACATTTTATCAGGAGTTGCAGTTAAATCAGACAGGTTCTAAAAACCTGTTGAAAAAGAGTGAAACACTAAAAGAAAAATTATATCATATGTGGGTATATCTGGTGAAGATAGCTGTTACAATGGCATTTTGTTTTTTCTTTGTTAGTATTTTCAGCATCCTATTTGGAAATGAGAACAGCATTGTAGGTGTAGTAGTCTTATTATGTCTCATGGTGTTTAGAAATGCGGATCTGGGGATCCACACCGGACAATCTACGATGCTTTTGGCTTTGTTCTTTGTAATTATGACTGTATGTCCGCATTTAGCAAATCAGTTTTCACCGGTATTGGGAATGCTGTTAAATATTGCGGCACTGGCTGTGTTGATTCTGTTCGGATGCCATAATCCATTCATGTTTAATCAATCTACATTGGTTCTTGGGTATCTGCTGCTATATGGTTATGATGTTACGGGAAAAAGCTATCAGATGCGATTAGTCGGAATGGCTTTAGGTGCAGCACTTACCTGCTTCGTATTTTATCGAAATCATAAAAACAGAACTTATAAAAGAAATCTGAAAGATCTGATACAAGAATTTGATATCACTTCTTCCAGAACAAAATGGCAGATATGTCAGATTTTATGCGTACCGATTGTCCTTTGCATTGCAGAACTTTGTAATATGCCACGTGCAATGTGGGCTGGTATTGCGGCCATGTCCACGATTTTGCCGTTTATGGAAGATATGCACTACAGAGTCCGTAAAAGGATTGTCGGAAATATTGCAGGTGTTATATGTTTTACAGTATTATATTTTCTGCTTCCTTCGTCAATCTATGCATATATAGGAATTCTTGGTGGAATCGGTGTAGGATTTTCAGCACAATATGGCTGGCAGGCAGTATTTAACACATTTGGTGCTTTAGCCATTGCTGCAGAGACTTATGGACTACAAGGAGCGGTTAGTCTTAGAGTGATTCAAAATGTTTTTGGTGTTGTGTTTGCTTTAGCATTTTGTGTTATATTTTATTGGTTTATGTCTAAAAAAAAGGAAAGTGAGGTGACCGTACATGCAGAGTGAAGTGAATCAGGAAGAAAATTTGAATAGAATTATTACGGTTCCTAATCTTCTTTCTTTTTTTCGGCTTTGTCTGATTCCGGTAATTATATGGAGTTATTGTGTAAAGAAAAATCCTCTGTTAGCTGGTGAAATCTTATTGCTGTCTGGCCTTACGGATCTTGCTGATGGATATATCGCAAGAAGATTCCATAGGATTAGTAATTTAGGAAAAATACTTGATCCGGTGGCTGATAAGCTGACACAGGCAGCGATGTTAATCTGTCTGTTTACTCGTTTTCCGCATGTGCTTCTTTTAATCGCAATAATGGCAGGTAAGGAGCTGTATATGGTAGTCAGTGGATGTCTTGTGATACAAAAGACAGGAAAAGTACATGGTGCAGACTGGCATGGAAAGATAGTAACCTTTTTATTATATGGAACTGCAGCGGTGCATATTATATGGTTCCACATTACACCGATGGTATCAGATCTGTTGATTGGTTTGTGCGCTATAATGATGGTCATATCGGTCGCTCTGTATATTATCCAGAATACCAGGACTCTTAAGGGAGAGACTGTATAAGCAATTTTATATTGCAATGACTAGAAAAATATTTAGGAGAATATTGATGAGATAAAGAAGGATAAAAACTTAACCTGGATAGAATCAGAACAGATAATTTTTGCATGGCTGGATAAAGACAATCAGGTTACTCCGTTAACGGACGAGCAATTAAATCCGGTATGGAAAATACTAAATTACGAAACAGGGAAATATGAATCTGTTCAGAAACACTTCCGAGTATTTGAAGTGTAGAAGTTTTGTGATACAAAGTGTAAACGTAAGAAAAAATAATACATTTGCGGTCAATTTGTTATCGACAGTTGACCGCAAGCACGGTATAATAGACATAGATCTAATAAGAAAACCAAATAATCATTACTGTAAAATGTCAGGTAATGGTAGTCATCATTTATAATTGGAAGGAACAGGTTGGCTTTACCCTAATGGTGGAAAATCCACCATTTTTCCACCCAAACTGTAATTCCTCAGATGAAAACAGGTTTTCTTATCTTTTCTGAAATTGACAGAAAAAGCAGTAAAATCAAGGCTTTGAATGACTTTGATTGACATAGAATGCAAGCTGTTTTCTGTACCAGGATGAACTCCTAAGCGAGGGGTCGGAGGTTCAAATCCTCTTATGGACGGGCTTCAAAGCGTTCGAAATGTTAGCTGGATTAGCTGACAACGAACGCTTTTCTTATTTTCTGATCACGTTCGTGTAATGATTTTCCACAAAAAAGAAGTATTTTTTAGCTAACATTTGGGTTTCGTTCTGGTGTTATCCCTTATTCAGAGATATAAAAATACTCAGAACTGACCGATGAAAGTGTTATAATACGAATTGAGTGCAGGATGCAAAACAATGTATATGAAGAAGAAAGAGTAATCGTAGATTTTTACTTATAAGAGGAGAATCAGCTATGCAGCAGGAATTTATTACAGTAACTTTTAATCGTACTAAGATTGCTATCCGGTGTGCAGACATTCTTTATGTGATCATGTCAGATGATCATTGTACGATTCATATGTTTGATGGAAGTGTTTATCGTTGCCGAATGACACTGAAAGCATTGAAGAAGCAGTTGAATGAAGGGTTTATGGAGGTAAAACGTGGCTGTATGATCGCTGTGTCTGCAATCAGTAATATTGGAGATAAAATTTTACTGTCTAATGGAGAGGAAATCTGCTATACAAAGAGAAAGAAAAAGGCTCTCAGAGAAGAACTGCAGAAAAAACAGGAGCTTATGATTGCAAAGATCAGTAAAAAAAAGCTGCCGCTGACCCCGGAAGAATATGGCAAATATTATAAAATATGTGATAGTCTCCCGTTTGCATTTACGGATATAGAAATGGTATTTAATGAAGAAAAAAAGGCAGTGGACTGGATCTTTCGATATGGGAATGAAGCCTTGGCTACACTGGAAAAGCTGCCGTTGGACAAGATGATCGGGAATTCCTTTTCCAGCCTTTTCTCCAATATGGACGCAAAATGGCTTCATGTTTATGAACGCGCCACCTTGTACGGTGAAACACTGGAAATCATGGACTATAGTCCGGAAATAGATACCAATCTGAAAATTATATGTTTTCCTACATTTCCGGGACACTGTGGATGCATTTTATTTAATGCAGACCAAATGAAATCTATAAGTGAAGAAAATCATCTGGTCAGGTTGGCTGCAGTTGCTTTGAAAAGTAATCCCACTATATAAAGAAATATTATAAAGGAATGTTGTTTTACCGCTTATCGTGTTGATTTACCGCAATAAAAATGTCATTTCGCAACAGCTTGATGATTTCCTGATTGATAATCCTATTGATTGTTACTGCATAAATGACCGTTCCGGTCTGAAAGTGAAAGATGATGATTCCGTTGATGTTATTCTGTCTAAGGATGCACCGGAGGATACCACAAATTGGCTTCCTGTAGGTGACGGAGGTTTCCATCTGTATATGCGTATCTATACGCCTGATATGGAGGCCCTGGAGATCTGGACAGTACCGACCATTACAGAAATTGATCCATCAAAGGCGAATTAAGTATTTTACGCCTAAAAAAATATGAAACAAAAATAAAGCTCCCTGTTTGTGGGGGCTTTATTTTCGTTTTATATTTTTAGAGTTTCTCAGTATTTTGATGTTTTTTACGATTGGCTAATAAGTGCAATTTTATTTTTTATATTCTCACAGGGAAATATGTTATTTATTCTTTATGGAATATTAACATTGACACTTTGCGGAGGAGATGCTTTTCATCTGGTGCCAAGAATTATAAGAGCAGTGCGTGGAATTAATGATAAAATAAAGAGACAGCTGGGAATTGGATTGCAGGTATCGTCAATTACAATGACAGTATTTTATATTATTCTGATGTATATCTGGAAATTTACATTCCCGGAATTTGAAATACCGGTAATAATTAAAGCTATCATATGGATATCCGCAGTTGTCAGAATTGTGATATGTATGTTTCCGCAGAATAACTGGTGTACAGATGAAGGAAATATGAAATTATCTATTATCAGAAATGCAGTCTTTGCAGTTACCGGTATAGGGGTAATTATCCTGTATTTAATTTCAGGAAATTGGATTCAGGTCTAAAAAAGAACTTTTCTCATACAGGTATATGATTTATAATCATAATAAAAGGAAGATACTATAGTAATTCTTGTAAATAATGTATATTGATTCAGCTCATCAGAACATGAAATCCTGTTGAACTGTCTTAAATGCATTAATTAAGAGGATTGTTAAACAGTGGCAACCGATGTTTCACGTGAAAACGAAAAGGATGGGATGATTATGAAAAATTACTCAGAAGATGTAAACAGACAGTATCATATTCAAGTGGCAAAAGGTGAAGTGGGCCGTTATGTGATCCTTCCGGGAGATCCGAAAAGATGTGTAAAGATTGCACAGTATTTTGATAATCCTGTGCTGATCGCAGACAACAGGGAATATATCACTTATACAGGAACACTGGATGGAGTGAAGGTCAGTGTAACGTCAACCGGTATTGGTGGCCCATCAGCGTCCATTGCAATGGAAGAGCTGTATCGCTGCGGAGCGGATACTTTTGTCAGAATCGGAACCTGTGGTGGAATGCAGACGGAAATAAAAAGTGGAGACATTGTGATTGCAACAGCAGCAGTACGTATGGAAGGAACAAGCAGAGAATATGCGCCAATTGAATATCCGGCAGTGGCAAATCTGGATGTGACCAATGCTCTTGTTGAAGCTGCGAATGAGAAAGGATTTATATATCATACAGGTGTGGTACAGTCCAAAGATTCTTTCTATGGACAGCATGAGCCGGAAGCAATGCCGGCAGGTTATGAGTTGATCAATAAATGGGAAGCCTGGAAACGAATGGGATGTCTTGCTTCTGAAATGGAATCCGCGGCACTTTTCATCGTAGCCGGTAAACTCAGGGCGAGGATGGGTTCCTGTCTGTTGGTATTGGCAAATCAGGAGAGAGAGAAGCTGGGTCTTGAGAATCCGGTTGTACATGACACAGACATGGCAATCCGGGTAGCTGTAGAGGCAATCCGCAGAATGATTAAAGAAGATCAGGGACAAGTTCTGTAAGGACGGAGGTGACAGAGAATGCAGAATCTGGAAAAATCAATGATCAGCAAACTGATTGAGACTGCAATGGAACAGCTCAAATTTTCTTATACACCCTATTCAAATTTTAAGGTTGGTGCATCATTACTTACAAAAAACGGACAGATTTATACAGGGTGTAACATTGAAAATGCAGCATATACACCTACGAACTGTGCAGAACGAACTGCAATTTTCAAAGCAGTGAGCGAAGGCGTCAGGGAGTTTGACACAATTTGTATTGTGGGTGGAAAAGATGGGATTTTGACAGAGTATACAGCTCCCTGTGGTGTCTGCCGTCAGGTAATGATGGAGTTCTGTGATCCGGAGACATTTCGGATTATTCTGGCAATAGATAAAGAGCATTATGATATCTACACACTGAAGGATTTGCTACCGCTGGGATTTGGACTACGAAATCTGATAAATTCCCGAGAAATATAAGGTAAACGCCCATCATTGCAAGTGATTTTTAATTGCGAAAAGTAAAAAAAGTGAATGACGAATAAAAGGGAACAGGAAAAGGTCAGCGATTAATAAAATGTAAGAGAAGGAGTAAACATAAATGAAAAATTACGACAGAATTTTTGTAATTGTACTTGATTCTCTGGGGATCGGGGCAATGCCGGATTCAGCAAAATTTGGTGACATCGGGGTGGATACTTTTGGACATATTCTTGAGAAAATGGGTTCTCTGGAGATTCCAAATCTTAGAAAACTGGGAATGCTGAATCTTCATCCGGCAGGAAAAATGGCGGGTGTTGAGAATCCCAAGGGGCGATATACGCATCTGGGTGAAGCTAGCAATGGAAAAGATACCATGACCGGACACTGGGAGATGATGGGAATCAAAACAGAAAAACCATTTAAAACCTTTACAGAAACAGGATTCCCGCCGGAATTGATCGCAGAACTGGAGAAAAGATGCGGAAAAAGAGTGATAGGAAACAAGAGCGCAAGCGGAACGGAGATTATTGAGGAACTGGGCGAAGAGGAGATTCAGACGGGTGCAATGATTGTTTATACTTCAGCAGATTCTGTTCTTCAGATTTGCGGAAATGAAGAAACTTTTGATCTTCAGAATCTGTACCGCTGCTGTGAAATTGCAAGAGAAATTACCATGAAGGACGAATGGAGAGTTGGCAGAGTTATTGCAAGACCGTACATTGGTAAGAAAAAAGGTGAATTTAAACGTACCAGTAACCGTCATGATTATGCATTGAAACCCACCGGACTTACCACGTTAAACGTGTTGAAAGATCATGGATTTGATGTGATCGGTGTTGGAAAGATTCATGATATTTTTTGCGGAGAAGGCATTACAGAAACTCATCATTCAGACAGCTCTGTACATGGAATGGAGCAGACAATTGAAATCTGCAAGAGAGATTTCAGAGGGTTATGTTTTGTTAATCTTGTAGATTTTGATGCATTATGGGGACACAGAAGAAATGTGGAAGGTTACGGAAAAGAGATTGAGAAATTTGACAAAAATCTGGGTGTGTTGTTAGAAGAAATGAGAGAGAATGATCTGCTTATTCTCACTGCAGATCATGGAAATGATCCGACTTATACAGGAACTGACCATACAAGAGAATATGTACCATTCATTGCTTACTCAAAGAGAATGAAAAATGGCGGTGCGATAAAAGACGAAGATACTTTTGCTGTGATCGGTGCTTCTGTGGCGGAGAATTTTGGAGTGCCAATGCCTGAGGGAACAATTGGACATTCTGTTTTAAAAGAGTTAATGTAATAACGATTGTAAAAAAAGACAGGAATATTGAAAACAGGCGTTTTCAATCTCCTGTCTTTTGTGCTAAAATAGGAAAAGAATTTATCTGACTAAATCGTTAAAGAGAGACAAGTGATAAATTGTAAAAAGATAAAATGATACAGAAAGGAAACAGTTTTTATGGAAACAGGAACAATTTTTAAATTTCATAATGACCTGGATACAGACCAGATCATAGCATCACAGTATCTGCTACTTCCTAATCTGGATGAGATGAAAGGTCATGCATTTGAATCTCTGGATCCGGATTTTTCAAAGAAAGTAAAACCGGGAGATTTCGTGGTAGGTGGAGAAAACTTTGGATGTGGTTCTTCCAGAGAGCAGGCGCCTGGTGTTCTGAAAGCGTTGGGAGTACAGGCAGTTGTAGCAAAATCTTTTGCTCGAATCTTTTACAGAAACTCTATTAATATTGGTCTGCCGGTAATTGTCTGTAAAGATCTTCCGGACGAAGTAAATACCGGAGATAAGATGGTTCTTCATATGTCAGAGGGAACAGTTGAAGCTAACGGAAAAACATATTCCTGTACAAAGCTTCCGGAATATATGCAGAATATTTTGAATCAGGGTGGTCTGATCGCATCTCTGAACAAGGAGGAGAAGTAAAATGGGAATGACAATTGCAGAAAAGATTATTGCTGCGGCAGCAGGTGTTGACAGCGTAAAACCGGGAGATATCCATACAGTTAAACTCGATCGTCTCATGAGTAATGATGGAACCACACATCTTACGGTTGATATGTATAACAATAAATTGAAAAATCCGCACATTGCAGATACAAGCAAGCTGGTGTTTATCGTGGATCATAATGTACCATCTGATAGCCCGAAAACAGCAGCATCTCAGAAGAAGATGCGAGATTTTGCAAAAGAACATAACATTGATTTCTGGGAAGGAAAAGGTGTCTGCCATCAGGTTATGATCGAGAATTATGTCCGTCCGGGTGAACTGATCTTTGGTGCAGACAGCCATACCTGTTCATACGGTGCATTAGGTGCATTTGGAACAGGCGTAGGATGTACAGATTTCCTTTATGGTATGGTAACAGGTACTTCATGGGTACTGGTTCCTGAGAGCGTAAAATTTAATCTGACAGGTAAACTTCCGGAAGGAGTTTACGCAAGAGATCTGATTCTTACAATCATTGGGGAAATCGGAGCAAATGGATGTAACTATCAGGCAATGGAATTTACAGGCGAGGGTGCGAAAACACTCAGTATCAGTGATCGTATGGCGCTTTGCAACATGGCAGTAGAAGCCGGTGCAAAGACAGGTATCTTTGAAGCAGATGAGAAAGCTATTGAATATCTGAAAGAACATGGACGTGAGCCAAAGGCTGTATATCACAGTGATCCGGATGCAGTTTATGCGAGAGAATATACATTTGATTTATCAAAAGTCCGTCCTGTAGTTGCGAAACCTGATTTTGTAGACAATGTTGTGCCAGCAGAAGAAGCCTGCGGAATTGAAATCAATGAAGCATTTCTGGGATCCTGTAACAACGGACGTATTGAAGATCTGCGTGTCGGTGCAGAAATCATCAAGGGCAAGAAGGTTGCTGAGGGCGTCAGATTTCTCGTTGTGCCTGCAAGCCAGACTATTTACCGCCAGGCATTAAAAGAGGGGCTTATTGACACGTTTATGGAGGCTGGAGCCATTGTTATGAATCCGAACTGCAGTGTATGCTGGGGAAGCTGTCAGGGTGTGATCGGTGAGAACGAAGTTCTGATCAGTACAGGAACACGTAATTTCAAAGGTCGTGCAGGACACCCAAGCTCCAAAGTATATCTGGGATCAGCAGCTACTGTTACAGCATCTGCCATTACAGGAAAGATTGCGCTGGCAAGTGAGGTGTGATGCTAATTATAAATGTTTCACGTGAAACATTTAACCGAATCAAGTAAATTTCCTGCTAAGGTCGCGAAAAGCAATAGACAGCAGGTGGAGATTTGTTTGTATCAGGAGGAGAGCAAGCTCATCCTGATAAACTGCGGAGTAGTTATTCGGTATGGTATATCACAATTCGTTTGAATGAATTTTAACTTGTGACTGTGAAAGTACTGAACAGTTACAAGTGAAGATAGAAGATAAGAGGTAAGATTATGGAAAAATTCACAGGAAAAGTGTGGGTTCTGGATGATGACATTGATACAGATATTATTATTCCAACAGAATATCTCGCACTGAAAACAATCGACGATATGAAACAGTACGGATTCAGTCCTCTGCGTCCGGAACTGGCAGGACAGATTCAGAAAGGCGACATTATTGTTGCAGGAAAGAACTTTGGATGTGGTTCTTCCAGAGAACAGGCACCGGAAATTATCAAAGCACTGGGAATTCAGTGTGTAATTGCCAAATCTTTTGCGAGAATTTTCTTCAGAAATTCTATTAATAATGGTCTGTTACTGATCGAGCAGCCAGATCTTCATGATGATATCAAAGAAGGTGATGAAGTCACTGTGGTAATGAATGAACATGTAGATTACAATGGAAAACAGTACCCGATTGCTTCTCTTCCGGAAAATCTGATGAGCATTATTCAGGCTGGCGGACTTGTAAAAGCCATGCGCAAACTGAATGGGCTGGATTGATTTGGAAAGGAGAGGAAAATGGGCGAGACAGTTATTGAGAAAATTATAAGAAACAATGTTGGAAAAACAGTAAAGCCTGGAGACATTGTAACGGTCAATGTAGACAGGGTTATGATTCATGATATATTTATTCCATTTGTAGCAGAAAAGTTTGAAGAAATGGGCTTTACGAAGCTCTGGGATCCAGATAAAGCAGTACTCATATATGACCATCTGGTTCCTGCAAGTCAGTTAGATGATACCAGACATTTCCATGCGGGAGATGCTTTTGCCAGGAAATATGGCATGAAAAATGTTCACAGAAGTGATGGAATCTGCCACCAGTTAATGACAGAGGCAGGTTATGTAAAACCGGGAAATATTGTATTTGGTACAGACAGCCATACCACTACCTACGGATGTGTAGGCGCTTTCTCTTCCGGTATCGGATATACAGAGATGGCAAGTATTCTGGGAACAGGAACTATGTGGATCAAAGTTCCTGAGACAATTAAGGTTGTGATCGAGGGAGAACTTCCGGAAAATGTTATGTCCAAAGATATCATCCTGCGTCTGATCGGTGATCTGGGAGCTGATGGAGCAACATACAGAGCACTTGAATTTACCGGCAGTACAGTAAAGAATATGACAGTAGCAAGCCGCATGACTATGGCAAATATGGCGATTGAGGCAGGGGCAAAATGTGCGCTGTTTACACCGGATGAAAAAACTGCAGAATATTGTGACATAGAGTTAAATGAGTTCCAGAAGAGCCTTACAGGAGATGAAGATGCAACCTATATGAAAACAATCACTTATCGCGCAGAGGATTTTGTACCGGTTATGGCATGTCCGTCTCAGGTAGATAAGATTAAAAATGTAAGTGAGCTTGAAGGAACAGAAATAGATCAGGTATTTATCGGTTCCTGTACAAATGGCCGTCTGGAGGATCTCAGAGCTGCAGCAGAGGTGTTAAAGGGCAAAAAGGTAGCAGATTACGTTAAATTGATTGTAACTCCTGCAAGTCGTAAAATATACTGTCAGGCAATTGCAGAGGGAATTATGGATACTCTGGCAGAAGCAGGTGCAATGATCACACATCCCGGATGTGGATTATGCTGTGGACGTGCAGGAGGTATCCTTACCGACGGTGAACGTGTAGTAGCTACAAATAACAGAAATTTCCTTGGTCGAATGGGAACATCTAAGGTAGAGATTTACCTTGCATCACCAAAAACAGCAGCAGCGTGTGCAATTGCTGGTAAAATTGTAAATCCAGAGAAATAAAACGTACAATAAAATCAATGCGATATAAAATGTACAGATGAGCAACGAAACTACAGAATAACAAAAGAATAAAATTAACGGATAAGTCCACTGCATTATTTATAAAAGGAGTAAGCAGTGGACTTATTTTTTGTCAGAGAACGACACTATGATATGTTTCATATCACATAATAAATTATCTGACGGGATAATGGGATAATAAGGAAAGAAAAGGCGTGGAAAAGCCTGTAAATTTGATTGCATAGAAAAAGTTTCTCAGACAGAATTGTCCAGTGTGAGTCTGATCTCCGACGAAAACATGTGCTTTTTGAACTTAAAATTGAACATATATTGAACTGAAATAAGAAAAGTTAAATTCTGGTTCAATGCATAGTTCAAAATATAAATTAAACTAATTGAACCAGCGTAATAAAAACAATTAACATGTTCAATATGGTTCAATTAATAATGAACTGCAAAATAAACTAAAAGTTGAACATTGCTGATGAAATTGAAAATAATAAAATTTACCGTTGAATTATTAGTTCAATTATAGTATAATAGCAAAGAAAAAAACTTGAAAAAGCTGATAAAATGCGGGATTTAAAAATGAACAGAACATATATTCGCGTATGATACTGAAAGAAATACATTTGAACTTAATTAATGTTTGGATGCCTGTATGTATTTTGATTCCCGTATAAACAATATAATATATTTGTTCTTTCTATAACATATATGCGAAAGAATTAAGAAATATAACAATAACCATTGATTATAACAATATAATTTGTTTTTTACAGAGAACGGAGATAGTATTTATGAATAATATATTTGCTGAACGATTAAAAAAAGCAATGGAACAGAAGAATATGAAGCAGATCGACCTTGTAAAAAAGGCGGCAGAGCAGGGCGTGAAACTTGGAAAGAGTCATGTGAGCCAGTATCTGAGTGGAAAAACAACTCCCAGATCAGAAATTCTTAATTTTCTGGCGACAACATTAGGAGTAGAAACTGAATGGCTGAAAGGAACCGATGTATCTGTAGACACTTTAAAGAAAGAGACAAATGAGGCAGGATTTCAAATGGAAAATATGAAATTTGATTACAATTATAATAATATGAAAGAAAATGACAGAGAGGCAGTTGAGGAAGCACAGGTTCGTGAATTTAAAAAATCGTCTAAGCTGAATAATGTGTTATATGATGTAAGAGGGCCGGTTGTAGAAGAAGCTGCACGTATGGAAAATGCAGGAACTCAGGTTTTGAAACTTAATATCGGAAATCCGGCACCGTTTGGATTCAGAACACCGGATGAAGTGATTTATGATATGAGACAGCAGTTGACAGAGTGTGAGGGATATTCCCCTGCAAAAGGTTTATTTTCTGCCAGAAAAGCAATTATGCAGTATGCACAATTGAAAAAGCTCCCTAATGTATCTATTGAAGATATTTATACGGGAAATGGCGTCAGTGAACTGATTAATCTCAGTATGTCAGCTCTGTTAGATAATGGAGATGAGATTTTGATTCCATCTCCAGATTATCCGTTGTGGACAGCATGTGCAACTTTAGCTGGTGGAAAAGCAGTACATTATATTTGTGATGAACAGGCAGAATGGTATCCGGATATGGATGATATCAGAAAGAAAATTACTAGCAGAACAAAAGCAATCGTTATTATAAATCCGAATAATCCGACTGGTGCGTTGTATCCGAGAGAAGTATTACAACAGATAGTAGATATTGCCAGAGAACATCATCTGATCATTTTCTCTGATGAAATCTATGACCGTCTTGTAATGGACGGAGCAGAACATATTTCCATTGCTTCAATGGCTCCGGATTTATTCTGTGTAACGTTCAGCGGTTTATCCAAATCACATATGATCGCGGGCTTTAGAATCGGATGGATGATTCTCAGTGGCAATAAGGCAGTTGCAAAAGATTATATAGAAGGAATCAAGATGCTTTCTAATATGAGACTTTGTTCTAATGTACCGGCGCAGTCAATTGTTCAGACTGCATTGGGCGGACATCAGAGTGTGGAGAGTTATATTGTTCCTGGTGGACGTATTTATGAGCAGAGAGAATTTATTTATAATGCGCTGACAGATATTCCGGGAATTACCGCTGTGAAACCGAAAGCTGCATTTTATATGTTCCCTAAGATTGATACAAAGAAATTTAATATCGTAAATGATGAGAAATTTGCATTAGATTTATTAAAAGAGAAGAAGATTCTGCTTGTACATGGCGGTGGATTTAACTGGCATCAGCCGGATCACTTCAGAGTGGTTTATTTACCAAGAATAGAAGTATTAAAAGAAGCAGCCGGCAAAATCAGAGATTTTCTGGAATATTACCAGCAGGAAATATAATCTGTCAGTGAGAAATGGGTACTATGTTTCACGTGAAACATAGTACCCATTTCCTGATATTATAAATACTTTTGGTCAAACGGATAAAATCATCCATTTTGCTACGCAGCTCTACATCGAATAACTGCTTCGCAGTTTATCAGAAGGAGTTTACATTTCTCCTGATACAAGCAAGTCCTCACCCATTGTTTATTGCTTTTCGCAACCTTCGCAGGGGACTTAATTGATTCGGTTAAATTGTGGAATTACTATAGGAAGACAATATGTTTGTTTCACGTGAAACATAATGTGCTGACAAGATTGTCCAAGAATCGTTACTGTTCACTGGTAATATCCCGTGAGGTGTTTTTTGTGAGCGAAGGTCACAGAAAACCCAAGACATACCGCGCGAATTTATGCGATTAGCATAAATTAAGTTTGCGAAGCAAACGATACTCCTTGGGCATTGCACAAGGAGGTTCATATTTCCTGCATCGCGAAGCGTGTTGCTGAGAACGGAGTGAACAATAACCAAGAATCAAATAGTGACAAAATTTTATAAAAAATTAAGTGGTGAATAACTATCAGATGTGATAAACTATGTTTAATGCGTTATTTGCGAAATAGTTATTATTCTGATAACAGTAAATGAGGTTAGGTTTAAAAGTATTTTGCCCCTGATATCATCAAATGATGCTGTGATATAAATTTCTGGAGGTATGACGAAAAATGGAAAATGAGGAAAAAAACCAGACAGAACAGTCAGACAAAAGCAGGTCTGTGTGGAGGGAGTTGTGGGACTATGCAAAGATTATCATTGCAGTCTTTGTTATAGCGTTTCTGTTGGGACACTTTGTATATATTAATGCACGAGTGCCGTCAGGTTCTATGGAAGAAACAATTATGACAGGTGACAGAGTATTTGGAAATCGTCTGGCATATATAAAAGATGATCCGGAAAGATTTGATATTGTAATATTTAAATATCCGGATGATCCATCTCAGCTTTTTGTAAAACGAGTAATTGGTCTTCCGGGAGAAACAGTAAACATTGTAGATGGAAAAGTGTATATCAATGATTCCGAAGAACCGCTGGATGACAGCTTTTGTCCGGAAACACCGGAAGGAAGCTTTGGACCGTATACAGTTCCGGAGGGATGTTATTTCATGTTAGGAGATAACAGAAACCACAGTATGGATTCCAGATACTGGCAAAATCCGTTTGTAGAGGAAGATGCAATAGAGGCAGAAGTAGCAGTTCGTTACTGGCCGTTAAATAAGATAGGAACTGTAAAATAATCGTGACGGTTCCATATTTTCAAAAGTCAAGCGGATAAAATCATCCGCTTCGCTACGCAGCTCTACACCGAATAACTGCTTCGCAGTTTGGAAATTTTATAAAAGACTGTTAAAATCAGGAAAATCACATATTAGTGTCCTGATTTTGACAGTCTTTTGTTGTCTGTGGATTTTTCAAATGTTATACTGTAAGACAGGAGGAAAATGAAGAAAATGGAATACTGGATAGTTACAACAATTTCGTAAAATGTAAAAAGAGAAAGGAAGACGAATATGAAAAGATGGAAAAAGTTTATAGCAATGGGACTGGCGGTATCTATGATAGTTCCGTCTTGTATACCGCAGACATTGTGGGCTTCAGAGTTTTCGGCAGGAAGTGTTGAATCAGCAGCAGATGTTTTTGAAGATGGTGCCGGATATGAGACAGGAAGTGAGTCAGGAAATAAAATATCTGATGAGAATAACAGTGGAGATGAGTTTGGAACAGGAGAGTTAAAAGATCAGGAACCGGAACAGTCGGAGACAGAAGATTCAGTAAATGCCGGACAGAGTGCGGAAGGTTATAACATTCTGCTTTACAGTGATGGTAAACTGGAAAAAACATATGTGATACCCTATGCAGATGCGGATACTGCTAAAGTACCGGAAGCACTGAAGGGAAAGACAGGTTACATTTTTAAAGAGTGGAATACGAAAGAAGATGGAACCGGTGAAACTTATAAACCGGGAGATTCTATTAAGAAACTTCTTGAAACAGCAGATATGGCAAAGCAGGCTCAGGAAACCAGTGAGAGGACAGAAGCCGGAGAAGAAATAAAACCAGAAAAAGATGTGATGCAGGAAGAAAATGATGTGGCACAGACGGACAGCGCATCATGGGAAGAAAAAACTGATAAGGCAGAAATGCAGATATCAGACACAGAAAATGATGGAACAAGCCCGGATATATCTACAGATAAGGCTATTGCAGCAGGAGATACAACAGCAATAACCCTGTATGCAATCTGGGAGAAAGCATCCGAATATAAAATCACATATAAACTTAATAAAGGAAAAAATAATACTGCTAATCCCAAAACTTATACTTCAGAAGATGAGATTAAATTTAAAAAGCCGACGCGTTCCGGATATCATTTTGTGGGATGGTATACAGACAGTAAGTATAAAAATCAGATAAGTGTGATTGAAAAGGGTTCAGAAGGTTCCCTTACTTTATATGCAAAATGGACAAAGGAAATCAGTCCTTCGGCGAAAGCTGCATCACTGGATTATGTAAAAGGAACAAAGGTGAATACCATCACTGTATCCGCAACTGTTTCAAATTATGTGAAAAGTTCGGATGGTTATTACTATCTGGTGTATGTAGATTCTAATTCCGGTAAAGTGAAAAAAACGGTGGGTAAAGTAAAGAAGCCGGAGAAGGCAAAAGGGAAGATTACATTTAAGCTGAACATTTCCGGACATCCGGAATATGCACAGGGAAAATTTGCCATAGGGATAAAAAAATCTAAATCTGCGTATAGTGTGATCAGTCCGAAAAGCTATGTCAGCAATCCGGAGAAACTCAGTACAAATACAGCAGCATATTTTGTTCCGGGGACCAAAAAAGGAATTCAGGCTACAGATATCAACGAGCTGACAGATACAAAATCCAAAACAGTATTTTTTAACTTATATATTTCAGACCTGATGCGAAAAGACAGTGGTGTGGAAACATATAAATATAATGGGAAAACATATCATTTTAATGGTCTGTACGGATATGTATATCTTGTTCAGCAATGTAATGCAAAGGGAATCCAGGTGACTGCACAGATCAGTATTGACAGGAATGCCAGTACGCAGAGCTTTATTACGGGAAACAGTCCTTATGCAGAAACAGCTTATTATGGATGGAACACAGATAACAGCACAACTAGACAGACTATGGAAGCAATGTTTGCATATCTGGGAGAGAAGTTTGGAAAAAATAACTGTTATATAAGTAACTGGATCCTGGGAAATGAAGTAAACAGTGCAAGTGGATATTATTATGTAGGGAATGTCAGTTTTTCAAAATTTATCTCCATGTACAGTGAAGCTTTTCGCTGCCTTTACAATGCAGTGAAAAGCAGCCGGGGAAGTTCCAAAGTATTTATCTGTCTGGATAATTGCTGGAATCAGAAAAATGCCTTTACTATCTGCTATAGTGCAAGATCAACTCTGGAAAGCTTTGCGGCGAAGATTTCTGATATGCAGAAAGATGTGAACTGGAATCTGGCATATCATGCATATAATCAGCCGCTTTCAGATTCACAGTTCTGGTCAGGTGCAAATGCATCCATGTTTACCAGTGATGCGAACACCACCACGTTTATCACTATGCGTAATATCCAGACACTTACAGATTATGTGAAAAACAGATTTGGTTCCAATACAAGGATCATTCTTTCGGAACAGGGATTTTCTTCCACTTATGGAGGACAGGCAAATCAGGCAGCAGCAATTGCACTGGCCTATTATAAGGCTGCCTGCAATCCAATGATTGATGCATTTATTATAAGAAGCTATAAAGATGAAGCCCATGAGGTGGCTCAGGGATTGGCAATGGGATTGAAGGATGCCAATGGGAAAAAGAAAACAGCGTATAATGTCTTTAAAAATATGGATAGTTCCAATTCCCTGAAATATACAGAAAAGGTACTAAAAAGTCAGGTTGGAAACTGGAAATCACTGGTTCCGGGATATAGTACCGGAAAAATTTCCTCCATGTATCGAAAGTGATGTAACTGACAGACAGGACTGATTTTAAAAATTGCTGTCATATTGGAAATGTATAAAATTGTCACAAATTAAACACATTTTTCCCACACAAAGAACACAAATCATTCCTATACTTAGAAGCATCAAAAGGAAACAGAGATAAATAAATGACATAGATAAATGACATAGATTCATGGAGGGACTTTATTATGATGAACAAAGATAACAGAAATGATAAAATCAGAAAGATTGCAAAGAAAGGTCTTACATTCAGCTTATGTGCAGTACTTGCAGGAGGACTGGCAGCAGGAAGCTTTGAGGGAGTAAATAAACTTGCAGGATGGAGTGGAGCCACAACGGTAGAAGCTGCTTCAAATAAGGACGAGACAACCCTGACATATGCAAAATCCGAGAAGAAGGATGCAGATGCCAGTGATTCCAAATCAGATACCGGCAAAGATACAGGTAGCACAGCAAAAGGAAGCCTTGATGTGTCTGAAATCGTATCAGAAGCACTTCCATCTATTGTATCTATTACAACCAAGTCAGTTCAGGAGGTACAGAATTACTTCGGAATGTATGGAATGTATGGATATGCGCCACAGCAGCAGGAACAGGAAGTAGAGGGCAGTGGTTCCGGTATTATTGTTGGTAAGAATGATGATGAACTTCTGATTGCTACAAATTATCATGTAGTAGAAGGTGCGGATACATTGTCAGTTGCATTTACAGATGGAAATGCAGTGGAGGCATCCGTAAAGGGATTTGATGAAGAGAGAGATCTTGCAGTTGTATCTGTATCTCTGGATGATGTTGAAGATGATACAATGGACGCCATTTCAATTGCGAATATTGGCAGTTCTGATGATCTGAAGGTAGGCGAGCAGGTAGTTGCAATCGGTAATGCTCTTGGATATGGACAGTCTGTTACAACCGGTATCGTAAGTGCCAAGAACCGCAGAATGGATTCTGACAATAACACAGTAACAGATGGAAGTGATGACAGCAGTGACGGTGTAAACCTGATCCAGACAGATGCGGCTATCAACCCTGGTAACAGTGGCGGTGCTCTTCTGAATATGGAAGGCGAGGTTGTTGGTATCAACTCTGCAAAACTTGCTTCTACTGAAGTAGAAGGTATGGGTTATGCAATTGCAATCTCAGACGTGACTGACATTCTTCAGAATCTGATGAATGAGACATCAAGAGATAAACTGGATGATTCTGAACATGGTGTACTTGGAATCGAAGGTTCTTCTGTAAGTTCTGAGGCAGTTCAGATGTATGGCATTCCGGCAGGAGTTTTTGTAAAAAAAGTAACAGAAGGTGGAGCTGCTGATAAAGCAGGTCTGAAAGCAAACAGCGTTATTACTGAATTTAATGGAAAAGCTGTTTCAAGTATTGATCAGCTGAGCGAATATCTTTCCTATTATGAACCAGATGAAGAGGTAGAGCTGACTGTGCAGGTTCCTCATGGAACAAGTTATAAAGAAGAGACTGTTAAAGTAACTCTGGATGAGAATACAGATGCTGATGACAGTGATGATAACGATAAAGACAGTAAGAAATCTAAAAAGGATTCTAAGAAATCCTCAAAAGATGCTGATGAAGATGTAGACGAAGATACAGACAGTGAGGATAGTATGGACTCCGATGATACAGAGGAAAGTGAGAATCCATTTATCCAGTACTTTGAGAATCAGGGATTTTTCAGATAATACCGGCAGAAAATAAAATTATATGATATCCGGATATAAAATCTGTGATAGTGTGTAGTGATGCGGATGATTTCATCTGCCTGATATCAGCACTTTCATATGTGAGAAAATTACATGTGAAAGTGCTTTATTATGCTATGGGAAACCATTCCATAATATTCTTATAGCATAATAAAGCCCTCCGGGCAGGATCACACTGTGGCGGGTTGATTATATTATAGTGGTGTGTGAACAGTAACAAAGATTCTAAGGTGCTTTTGCGAAAGAGCACTTGAGAACAGCTATATGGCGTGATATAATAATATCATTGCGAGAACGCAGGTTTAACAGTGCAGATGGGGATAAAGAGGAGAAAAATATGACAGTAAAAGAATGTTATGAACAGATGGGTGCAGATTATGAAGGTGTACTTGGAAGACTGAGAAGTGAGGTTCTTATTAAGAAATTTGCAAAGAAATTTCTGGATGATGGAAGTTTCCGGAGTCTGAAGGATAATCTGGTACAGAAAAATGGGGAAGAAGCTTTTCGTGCAGCTCATACCTTAAAAGGTGTATGCCAGAACCTTGGATTTGATAATCTGTATAAGGCAAGCTTTGATATTACAGAGAAGCTCAGAGGAAGAGATACTGAAGGCTGTGAAGAACTTCTGGCAAGAGTGGAAGAGCAGTACAATAATACAGTAGATGCGATTCATATGATGGAAGACTGATGAAGGCAGCGATTTTTGATGTAGATGGAACGCTGCTGGATTCTATGTCTGTGTGGGAGGATATTGGAGAACGTTATCTTGCGAGTCAGAATATCACAGCAGAGAAAAATCTCCGGGCTGCTCTGCACACTATGAGTCTGGAGCAGGGAGCCGCCTGGATGAAAGAAAAATACCAGTTGGATAAGTCCATTTCACAGATTATAGAAGAGGTTCTGAAAATTGTAAGTGATTTTTACCGATTTGAAGCACCGTTGAAACCAGGAGTGAAGAAAACTCTGGAATGGTTTAAAGAGAGAAATATACAGATGACAGTTGCAACATCTGGAAACCGAGAGCTGACAGAAGCAGCACTTGCGAGAAACGGGATTCTGGATTATTTTGAGCAGATTTACACCTGTACAGAAACAGGTGCAGGAAAAGATGAACCGTTGATCTATCTGAAGGCAGCAGAATCTATGCAGGCAGAACCGAATGAGACACTTGTATTTGAGGATGCGCTTCATGCAGCGGAAACTGCAAAAAAAGCAGGATTTGTGGTTGTTGGTGTCTATGATGAAGAAAACAGGAAGAATATTTCCAAAATGAAAGAAGTCTGCGACTGTTACTGTGACAGGATGGATACGGCGATTGAGAATATATGTTTGACAATATAAAGAAGAGGTTTCGTTAAACTTTGGGGTAACGAAACCTCTTCTTTTTAGTAAGTTATCGGTAAATTAGTACCAATGTGTCATTGGCAGATTATTATTAATTTCTTTGATCATAAGAATCTGGTGAAGATCAATGATTCCGTTATGGAAAGTAGCTGCACATACGGACAGGTAAAGATCCCACACAGGACTATGATATATCTTGAAAGGGAGTTAGCGCCAATGGAAGAATTGTACAAAGACAGAGAAAAAAGTGGTGGAATCTTGTGAAAGGTTGATTATAAAAAACTGGAAGTTTTTGTATAAAAAGTCGTCGTATTAATTGAAATGAACTCTTCAATATACTATAATTGTAATATAAAATTCAAATGTACTCTGAAGAGTATATTTCAAAAGGAAGGGAGGAAACTTCGAGCAAAATTTCTCAGGAGGAATAGAAAATGAAGAGGAAAAGATTTACAGCACTGAAGGTTACACTCACAGCGATGATGCTGACGGCAGCACTTACATCTGGAGCAGGAAGTGCTTATGCGGCTGACCTGTCACAGGAGGGTGTAACACCTTCACCGGAGGTAACACCGGAACTGCCATTACCGACATCAACACCGAAACCAACACCAGTGCCTAAAAACGGACTGATGAAAGAAGGGAAAGTATATCGCTATTACGTAAATAACAAACCAGTCAGAAATAAATGGAAAAAGATTAATGGTAAATATTACTGGTTTAAATCCAATGGAGTTGCTGCTCATGATGGATATTATAAAGTAAAAGGTGTTTACTATGTGTTTGATAAATATGCCCGGAGAGTGGCCCCGGGGAAGAAGGCAGTTGTAAAGGTTAATGGCGTCAAATATTTCGTTGATGCAAAAGGAAGAGCTGTTGCCGGATGGAATGAACTAAATGGAAAAATGTACTATGTATATAAGAACGGTAAATGCGCAACAAATGAGACAGTAGGTGGAATTAAATTTAATAAGAACGGATATGCTTCAAATCTGACACAGGCGAGATGCAAGCTTGCGGCAAGGAACTTTATTGCACGTCACAGTAATGCCAATGCAAGTAATTATGAAAAATTCCGTTCCTGCTTTTATTATATTATGGCCTATACAAACTTTGTAGGATACATGGATCCTACACCTCAGGAGTTTAAGACAAAAGATTGGGTTTATAAATATTCCCTTCAGATGTTCCAGAACGGTCTTACAGGAAACTGTTATGGAATTGCCAGCAGTGTGGCTGCAATCGCGAAGGAACTGGGATATGAACCCTATGTTATTACAATTCCGGATGGACACAGCTTTGTTATGATTAACGGGCTCTATTATGATAATATGTACGGAACGTTGTTTGGCGCAGCTACACGTCCTGCATATACAATAGAACATAAAATTAAATTTTAAGAAAAGGAGTATGGAGAATGAAGAAAACAAAGAGATTCCTTGCAGTTGTGCTTTGTATGCTTCTTATGCTGACACCGTTGGCTGTTGTAGCAGAAACAGTGACAGTACAGGCAGCAGGACCGCAGACTGTTAAGGTAAAACTGGACAAAAAGACAGGAAAGAGATATGGATATGATGAGAATAACCAGAAGGTTACTCAGCAGTGGGGAGTAACAGCAAAGGGTTTCCGTTATTATTTCGGAAAAAACGGAGCTGCTTATCAGGCGGATCAGGATATGGTTGGTAAGTATGGTATTCTGATGAAGAAGATTAATGGTAAGTACTATGGGTTTGATGTAAGTGGTCACACAGTAAAGGGAATACGTGTAGGAAGTGTCAGCATGTATGAGATTCCGAAGCTGTATTACTTTAATCCAAAAACAGGAGCTGTAGATAAAAAGAAGACGTCTTTATATAGAAAATATGCGGCAACATCTACTCTGGCAAAACAGAACAATGCGTCAAAGATTAAGAAGATTCTGGGAAAATATAAAAAGTGTACAATAAGTAAAGGCAATACCTGTATGCTTGATGGAAATGGCAAGGATGTCACATATACATACGATTATGTACAGTTAAATGTTGTGCGTCCTACAGGAAAAGGAAGCAGCGCAGAAGTTGTTGCGAGTATTACGGCAAGACAATAATTATCCAGGCTAATCGGTTGCTTCAGCTGTGAAAAATTATAAAGCAGCTGAAGCAATTTGCAGATAGTAAGTTAACAAAAAAGAAAGGAACAGAGTTATGAACAGGAAAAAAATCACAGCATTATTACTTAGCTCAGTAATGGTATTTACACCTGCAATGCCGGCTATGGCAGAAAAGTCAACGATCGTTAATTATGTGGATGGAACAACAGATAATACAGTTGAGACACCAGATGTAACTCCGGCACCACTTCCGGAGAAGAAGGAAGGATGGGAAACTGTTGATGGAGTTAAATATTATTATGTAAATGGTGAGAAAATTACAAACAAGGTAGAGAAGATCGGTAAATATACGTATTGTTTTGATAAAACCGGAAAACTTGTGACTAATAAACCGTATTATAAGGTTAATGCAAAGACTTATTATAAGATTAAAAAGAATGGACAGGCAACAAAGCTGTCAGCAGTAGAAACTATGGCTGCAGTCCGACTTCAGAAGTGTAAAGGAAATCTGAAGAAGGCATTCAACTGGTCTGTTTCTCTGCAGTATGCAGGCAATGTAAAGGTTTCTAAAAAAACACCTACAGAATATGGTTTATATGGATTTAAAACAGGCAGTGGCGATTGTTATGTAATGGCAGCTACTTTCTACTGGATGGCTAAAGTCGCAGGATATGATGCTCATTATGTAAAAGGATATTTCCAGAAATCCGGTGGTAAGAAGGGAGCACATGCGTGGGTTGAAATAGATCAGAAGGTGAATGGTAAAAAGAAAACTTATGTGTATGATCCGAATTTCCAGAAGGAATACAAACTGAATGGTTATAAACTTACATATGGTGCGAAACGTACTCTGAAATATGTAAATTATAAGAGAGTTAACTAAGCATTGAAATGTTTTTGACTTTGGTTACGAGCAAGTAACGAAGTGAATGATTTTATCTGTTTAACAGTAAGGCAAACAAGAACTATAAAGAATGACCAGAAAGGATTTAAAGACAATGAAGAAAAAAGTTGTAACAGCATTTATGATGGCTGCACTTGGAAGCAGTCTTGTATTCAGTCAGGCAGTGATGGCAGCAGATACTACAGCAAAAACAGAGACTTCAGAAGATGCGGATAAGGATTCCACAGAATCTGAAGATAAAGATGTAGCAGAAGATGCAGATAAAGCTGATGAAGAGAAAGAAGATTTAAAGACAATTGGTGAGAAACCGGAAGAGGACACAGAGGGTGTTTTTTCTGTAAAACTGAAAAATCTTACAGGTAAAGTTATCACAGGTGTTACTGTTAAGAATGAAAAAGACGAAGAATATCCGGATAATTTCCTGAAAGAAGAAGATAAGTTCGAAGCAGATGAGGAAAGAGTTCTCTGGTTTGATCCGAGTGCTAAAGATAAAGCAGATGAGGAAAACAAGGATTCTTCAGATGATGCAAAAGAGACCACAGATACTGAAGAAACAAAAACAGAAGATGTCAAAACAGATGAAAAAGCAGAAGGCGAAGATAAGGATGATGCTGAGAAGGAAATCCCGAAATATAATATTCAGTTAACTTTCGAGGATGGAACAACTGCTGAGATCCACACTTTCCCATTTGGCGATACAGAGGAAGCAGAACTTCATCTGGAAGGTGAAGTAGCATATCTGGTATTTGACAGTATCAGCCAGAAGAAAGAATACAATACTCTGGAAACAGAGAAAGCATTAGCTCCGAAGCCAACTGAGGCAGCTGCACAGGCAGCTTCTGAAACAACGCAGAGTTATGATAACAGTAGTGATTACAGCAATGACTATGATTACAACAATGACTATGATTATAGTAATGACTATGATTACAGTAATGATTATGATTATGGTAATGATGATTCCGGTGATTATGATGGTTCTGATGATGGTGGTTCCGATGACGGTGGAGACGGATGTCTGGATAATGGGTTATTAAATTAATCAGATTCAGTAGTTGTAAAGGGAAAATGCATTAAAAAGTATAATAAAACAGGGCACTGCATTATCTGAGGGAATAACATAGTGCAGTGCCCTTATTATAAGTACAACTGAAGAATTGTACATATTTAGGGAGAAAGATCATGTCATTAGTTTCAAACTTGTTTTTACTGTTTGTGGCGGTGAGTGTGCTTGTTTATTATATTGTGCCGCACAAATTTCAGTGGCTGGTTTTGTTATGTTTCAGCTATATATATTATCTGGCAGGTGGCGTCCGTTACGTGGGCTTTATCCTGTTTTCCACATTGGTTACCTGGGGGATTGCACTTGCAGTTGAAAAGGCAGAGGCAGGTGGAAGCCACAAAAGTGCAAGAAATTTTCTGGTGCTTGGATTAATATTGAATTTTGGTATGCTTGGAGTGATAAAGTATACAAATTTTATGATTGAGAACCTCAATGCTTTGTTTCATATGAATTTAAGAGGAATGGAAATCCTGCTTCCATTGGGAATATCGTTTTACACTTTCCAATCCTCCGGATATCTTCTGGATGTGTACTGGAAGAGATGTGATGCGGAGAGGAATCCTGTAAAATATGCATTGTTTGTTTCTTTCTTTCCACAGATTCTGCAGGGACCAATCGGAAGATACAGTCGTTTGGCACATCAGCTTTATGAACCTCATAAATTCGAAGGTAAGAATATTACCAGAGGCTTTGAGCGCATTCTCTGGGGATTTTTTAAGAAGATGATCCTGGCGGACTGGGCAGCAGTGTTTGTAGATGCGATTTTCGACAATCCGGATCAGTACAGCGGACTGGCAATCTTTGGTGTATTATTTTACACAGTTCAGCTATATGCAGATTTTTCCGGTGGTATGGATGTGGTAATTGGTATTGCGTCTATGTTTGGAATTGAGCTGGATGAGAACTTCAAGCGTCCGTTCTTCTCCATTTCCATTACAGATTTCTGGCACCGCTGGCACATTACTCTTGGTACCTGGATGAAGGATTATGTGTTCTATCCTGTGACATTATCCAAGTGGATGGGAAAATTTGGCAAATGGGGCAAGAAGGTATTTGGCAAAAAGACCGGACGTACATTACCAATCTGTCTGGCGAATCTGATCGTATTCTTCGTTGTTGGTGTATGGCATGGTGCTGCCTGGAAGTATATTGTATACGGTATGTACAATGGTATTATCATTGCTTTCAGCGGACTTATGGCAGAGCATTACAGAAACTGGAAAAAGAAATTCAACATCACTGGAAAAGAGAACTGGTATCATGTATTTATGATCATCCGTACTTTTATCCTTGTAAATATCAGCTGGTTTTTTGACAGAGCGGACACAGTAGGACAGGCTTTTCATATGATGAAGCTTTCTGTCACAAAGTTTGCACCGTCACAGTTACTGCTGATCCCGGCTGGTAAAGAAGGAACTGCTTTTACCCCTTATGCGCTGGCAATCCTGGCAGCAGGCTGCATCATTCTGTTTATTGTAAGTGTCCTTCAGGAACGTGGCATGAAGATAAGAGAATCACTTGCAGGACTGAGTCTGCCAATTACTGTAGCAATTTATTTTTGTCTGCTGGCATCCATCGGATTCTTCGGATCAACAGCAGTAGCGAGAGGATTTATTTATGCACAATTTTAAGAAAGTTTTAAAAACGTTCCTGGTATTGGTCGTGTGTGTGGCTCTTCTGGCAGCACTTGACCTGGCACTTTATCCATGTACATTTATGAGAAATGATGTGCATGCAGTTGTGACACAGCAGTTTGATGACATTATCGTGGGAACTTCCCATGGAAAGATGGATATTGATCCGGAGGTGATGCAGGAAGTTACCGGACGCAGTGGACATAATCTTTGCGTCGGAGGCGAGTATGGAATCGATGCGTATTATCTGACTAAACTGATCAAAGAGAAACAGAATCCGAAGAGAATTATCTATGAGGTTGACCCGGGATATTTTGTATCTGAAAAGGAAGAAGGAAATAATTACCTGCTTTTTTATCATGAGTTTCCATTTTCAAAAGCAAAGGTAGAATATTTCTGGAATTCTATTGCGAAATGTAATTTCCGTACTGTGCTTTTCCCATGGTATGAATATTCTCTCAGCTATGAATTGCCGAAAGTCAAAGATACATTTACTCAGAAAGTAACGGGTGATTATGACGTATCTCATCTGAAGAGTGATTCTCAGGAATATCATGAAAGTGGATTTATTGAGAGATATCCGGTGGATGTGACAAAGCTTAAGAAATCAGAACCTAAGCTCTATGAAGAGGGTAAGGTAAACGAAGAGAACATGGAATATCTGAAGAAGCTGATCACATTCTGCAAGGAAAATGATATAGAGTTTGTTGCAGTAACTACGCCAATTCCAATAAATACTCTGAAGGATTACAGTGACAGTTATAATGCAGCATGGAAATATTTCGGGCAGTTCTTTGAAGAACAGGGCGTAGAGTATCTTAACTTTAATACGCAGTATTTTAAGGCATTTACACATGACCTGAAAGCATATACAGATTATGACGGACATATGAATGGAGATGCCGCAAAAGAATATTCTGAAGTGCTGGCACAGGTGTTGGAGAGTGCCGGACAGAGGAAGTAATTTCAAGGCTGCAAAAAGACAGTAATAAATCAATATAAAAACCTTGTGAAGTACAGAGGGGAGGAATTACATATGAAGACAAGTATTCTGGAATATCTTGAAGAATCCGCACGGAAATATCCGGATAAGACAGCTTTTGCAGATGAACATACATCCTGCACATTTAAAGAACTGGAGCAGACTGCACGCAGAACAGGAACTGCACTTGCGAAATATTTCACACCGAGAAATCCGGTACCTGTATTTATGGAGAAGAGTGTAGAGACAATAGGAGTTTTCATGGGCGCTGTTTATGCAGGATGCTTTTATGTACTGATGGATACGAAACAGCCGGCGAGCAGACTTCAGCAGATCCTTGGAATTTTGGACAGTGATGTGATCGTTACATCTGAGAAATATCTGAAGGATTTGGAGAAACTGGAGTTCAAAGGAAAGGTTCTGATGGCTTCGGATCTTGCTGATGAGCAGGAGAATGAAGCTGTGCTGAATGAGATCAGAGAACAGGCATTGGATGTGGATCCGCTGTATGGAATTTTTACTTCCGGGTCAACAGGAGTTCCCAAGGGAGTTGTGGTAGGTCATCGTTCAGTGCTTGATTTTATTGATTGTTTTACAGAGCTTTTTGATATTACAGATAAAGATGTGATGGGAAATCAGGCACCCTGGGATTTTGATGTATCTGTTAAAGATATTTATTCCGGACTGAAGACAGGAGCAACTGTCCAGATTATTCCGAAGCAGCTATTCTCTTTCCCGATGAAGTTGATTGACTATCTGATCGAGAGGGAAGTGACCACGCTGGTGTGGGCGGTATCTGCGCTGTGTATTATTTCAACTTTGAACGGATTTGAATATAAAGTTCCGGATAAGATTAAGAAGATTCTTTTCTCAGGAGAGGCTATGCCTGTGAAACATCTGAATATCTGGAGAAAATATCTGCCGGATGTTATGTATGTAAATATTTATGGACCAACTGAGATCACATGTAATTGTACGTATTATATTGTAGACAGGGAGTTCCAGCCTGGAGATGTACTTCCTATGGGCAAGGCATTTCCAAATGAAAAAGTATTCCTTCTGGATGAAGAAGACAAGCTGATCACAGAGAAAAATAAAAATGGTGAACTCTGCGTAACAGGAAGTGCACTTGCACTGGGATATTACAAAAACAGAGAACAGACTGCGAAGGTTTTTGTTCAGAATCCACTGAATGACAGATATCTGGAGCCAATGTACAGAACCGGTGATCTTGCTTATTATAATGAACGTGGTGAGTTGTGCTTTGCAACACGTAAGGATTTCCAGATTAAGCATATGGGACATCGTATTGAGCTTGGAGAAATCGAGGCTGCTATGGATAAGGTTCCGGAGATTGTGAGAAGCTGCTGTATTTTTGATACAGTTAAAAGCAAAATCGTAGCTTTTTATGAAGGAGATATTGAGAGAAGACCGCTGGCAAAAGCGTTGGGGCAGTATGTACCTGCTTTTATGGTTCCGAATGTATTCCGCCAGGTGGAGAGCATGCCTCTTACAAAGAATGGAAAGATTGACAGAAAAGCTCTTACAGCTATGTATCAGGAGGAAAAGAAATGAGTTCCTATGGATTTATAAAAGAACTGATCGAGAAAGAACATATTCCAACTCCAGCTTATGTTTTTGACCTGGATAAGATGAAGGAATTTGTAAAAAAAGTGCAGAGCTGTCTTGGAGAGAGCACACAGTTATGTTATGCTATGAAAGCAAACCCTTTTCTTACAGGACCCATGATGGATGTGGTTCCTACATTTGAAGTGTGCTCACCGGGTGAATTTCGAATTTGTGAGCGTGTTGGTGTGCCGATGGAGAGAATTGTTCTTTCGGGTGTGTATAAGAACCCTAAAGATATGGAATATGTATTTTCTACATATGGAGGAAAGGGAGTGTATACTGTGGAGTCTTTGCAGCATTTACAGATTCTGAATGATACTGCAGTGAGACTTGGCATGAAGATTACGGTGCTGATCCGTGTGACAAGCGGAAATCAGTTTGGCGTAGATGAAGCAGATATCAGGAAAATCATTTCTGACAGAACAGATTATCCGGGGGTTGAGATAGAGGGACTTCAGTTCTATTCCGGAACTCAGAAGAAAGATCTCAGTCAGATGAAAACAGAGCTGGAGCATCTGGATGAATTTATCGGGGAGCTGAAATCTGAGAGTGGATTTGAAGCACAGGTGCTTGAGTATGGTCCGGGATTTTTTGTCCCATATTTTAAGAAGGATAAGAGCGAGGACGTGGAGAATATTCTGAGTGAGTTCAGAGCACTTCTGGAAAGTCTTAATTTCAAGGGTAAGGTTGTTCTTGAGATGGGAAGATTTCTGGCAGCAGCCTGTGGATATTATGTGACATCAATCGTGGATATGAAGGTGAATAAAGAACAGCCGTATGTGATCATGGACGGTGGTATCAATCATCTGAATTATTATGGACAGGCGATGGCAATGAAACAGCCGTACTGTACACAGCTTGATACAGAAGGAAATGAGAAGACAGGGGGAGAAGAAGAATCCTGGAATCTTTGCGGTGCCCTCTGTACGGTCAGCGATGTGGTCGTAAAGCGATTTCCACTTCACAAACCGCAGCTTCATGATATACTGGTATTTGAACGGGTAGGTGCTTATTCCGTTACAGAAGGAATCTATTTATTCCTGAGCCGTCCTCTTCCGAGAATCTATTTCTGGACAGAGGGAGAGGGATTGCGCATGGTGCGGGATGGTGTACATACAGATCTTTTAAATTCAGAGAAATAAAAGACCATGGCAATACCGAAAAATAATGGAATTGCTGAAAAAACAAAAAATAAGGAGATAGGAGATATGAAAAAATGGAAGAATTAATTGAATTACTGGAAGAAATCCAGCCAGATGCAGACTTTGAAAACTGTGATACTTTGATTGACGATGGAATCCTTGATTCCTTTGCAATCCTGTCTATTGTAAGTGAACTGCAGGATACTTATGACATTACTATCACTCCGGCAGATATTATCCCGGAGAATTTTAACTCTGCAAAAGCACTGTGGGATATGGTGTGCAGACTGAAAGGTTGATTTATACAAAGCAGACAACTGGAATTATAATCCGGTTGTCTGCTTTTCAGTTGAGAGATCAGAAATATTATTAGGCATAGCGATGGTTGTCAGTGTATTAACAATTCCTGTACATGGCGCTGAGGGATGGAATCCAGGTGTCAGATGGGATGAATGTCTGATGTGGACTGGGTGGATCGTGGAGTGTGTTTGAAACATGCTCTAAGGTGGAAATAAAAAAGTTTGTCAAATTATGAAATTAACTGTTGACAGGGACTGCTTTCGGTGTTATATTAGTTGAGCTGTCGGAAAT
>NZ_CAXSTD010000014.1:0-104501 GCF_964240315.1 Blautia sp. Marseille-P2398 | reverse complement strand
GAAAGGGCAGTTAATGAAAAGTCTCCATACTGCTTTTTCGTTTGCACCACCTTCGATTCTTTCCTTAACGATTTGTTACTCACATGATATCATATTTTTTCTTCAATTACATCCACCTAATTTTAATACACTGCCATTCGGCTTTATTCATCATTTTTTCCTTTTGGTTTCCCCGCAGGGGACTTACCTGATTCGCTTAAAGTGTATTTAAAAGAGCCAACCACCAGCATAGAAAAATAATTTATTTCATGTGCATTTGCAGGATATTTAGATATTCTTAGCTGGTCAAAATCTGCGTTATGAGAAAAATGACACACTGTCTGAGCGAAGCGAGTTTGTGGCATTTTTCTCATGCCTTTAGCAGATTTTTAGCAGCTTAGAATATCTTAATGTCCGAAACCGCACATAAAATAAATTATTTTTCTATGCGTCCCTCCTTCAAATCTCTTCCTCAGATTCTTCCCACTATATCCTCCAAAAAACCATATCACAAGCAAAAAAAGACCGACAGTCTCCTCTCCCGGATCTCCTGTCAGTCTTTATCTTTAACACAATATCTTAATAACTCTTATTTTCTCAGCTCTTCACACTCAAACGCACCAACGCCCTCTGCAGTTTAGCCTCCACAATCTTATAATCATGATCACTCAAACCACCTTTGGCGATCATCTCCTCAGCTCTTTTCTTAGCTTCCTGCGCACGCTGCTCATCAATATCCTCTTTCCACTCCCAGGTAGTTGCAAGGACACGGCACTTTCCGTTCATAACAGAAAGCATTCCGCCAATACAGGCTGCGGTTCGTCTGCTACCGTCTTCCATTACCACACTGGCTTCACCCATTCCCAGGGCAGTACAGTAATTACAGTGTCTGGCAAGAATAGCCAGATCACCGCTGACAGTTCTGCAGATCACACGCTCCACATTGCCTTCAAAGAGCAGTCCGTCCGGTGTTCCGATTCTCAATGGGAAAGTACTCATAGGACATTTCCCCCTTTACTGATTCTTGGCTTTTTCAAACACTTCATCGATGGTTCCCACAAACAGGAAATAACTCTCAGGAATGTCATCACACTCACCGTTCAGGATCATCCTGAATCCTCTCAACGTTTCCTTCAGCGGAACATATTTACCAGGCATACCTGTGAACTGTTCTGCTACAGAGAAGCTCTGTGACAGGAATCTCTGAACCTTACGGGCACGACTTACAGTACGTTTGTCTTCCTCTGACAACTCATCCATACCCATGATGGCAATAATGTCCTGAAGCTCTTTGTAACGCTGAAGAACTCTCTGTACTGATCTGGCAATCTCATAATGCTCTGTTCCTACTATTTCAGGAGAAAGGATACGGCTTGTGGAATCCAGAGGATCAACAGCCGGATAAATACCCTGGCTGGAAATCTCACGGGAAAGTACAGTTGTTGCATCCAGATGTGAGAATGTAGTTGCAGGAGCCGGGTCAGTCAGGTCATCGGCAGGCACATATACAGCCTGTACAGATGTGATAGAGCCCTTTCTTGTAGAAGTAATTCGTTCCTGCAGGTTACCCATTTCAGTTGCCAGTGTAGGCTGATAACCTACAGCTGAAGGCATACGTCCCAGAAGAGCAGACACCTCGGAACCTGCCTGTGTAAAACGGAAAATATTGTCAATAAAGAGGAGCACATCCTGGTTCTTCTCATCACGGAAGTATTCCGCCATGGTAAGTCCGGAAAGTCCAACTCTCATACGTGCTCCGGGCGGCTCGTTCATCTGACCGTAAACCAGAGCAGTCTTGTCAATAACTCCACTTTCTTTCATTTCATTGTAAAGGTCATTTCCCTCACGTGTACGCTCTCCTACACCTGTAAATACGGAAAGTCCGCCGTGTGCAGTTGCTACGTTGTGAATCAGCTCCATGATAAGAACTGTTTTTCCTACACCTGCACCACCGAAAAGACCGATCTTACCACCCTTTGCATAAGGACAGATCAGGTCAACGACCTTGATTCCTGTCTCCAGGATCTCTGTTGCAGGCATCTGTTCTTCATAAGAAGGAGCCTGACGATGGATAGACCAGCGTTCCTTTGCCTTCGGTGCCGGAAGATTGTCTACCGGGTCACCCAGAAGGTTAAATACTCGTCCCAGGCATTCCTCACCTACAGGAACGGAAATTGGACCGCCTGTATCCAGAGCTTTGGCACCGCGCACCAGACCGTCAGTAGAATTCATGGCAATACATCTTACCACATCATCACCAACCTGCTGTGCAACCTCGGCAACCAGCTTTGCGCCATCATTATCAATCTCTATGGCATTGAGAAGAGGCGGCAGTGCATCGTGCGCAAAGCGGATATCCAGTACCGGACCGATAACCTGCACTACCTCGCCAATGTGTTTTTCACTCATGTTTATAATCTCCTATTTCTAAAGACCTTCCGCACCTGCAACAATCTCCGTGATCTCCTGCGTGATGCTGGCCTGACGTGCCCTGTTGTAATACAGATTGAGCTGATCGATCATCTCTTCCGCATTACTTGTGGCTGCATCCATAGCCATACGTCTGGCTGCCAGTTCACTTGCAGTACTTTCGCAGATACCGCCATAAACCAGGCCTGCCAGATATTCCGGAACAATGGCATCAAATACTGTCTCTCCGTCCGGTTCATAGAGGATCAGATTCTTCGTCTCTATCTTACCTCCGCTTTCCTCTCTGATATCAGTCATAGGAAGCATTGAAAATACCTCCGGCTGCTGGGAAAGCATGGAATTAAAGACAGTATAACATAATTCAATATGGCCAAAGGTTCCTTTGCGAAATTCTGTACAGAGCATATTTGCCATCTCAAAACAATCCGCTACAGAAATACTTCCTGCCTCTGCAAACTGTTCTGTCAGAGCTTCAATCTCTCTCTGGCGGAAATATTCTACTGCTTTCTTTCCAACCGGCAGAACCATGTAGTCCTTACCTTCAGCAGAAGCCTCCAGACATTTAAAAAGATTGGTGTTATATCCGCCTGCCAGTCCTCTGTCACCCGCGATCACTACATAGCAGGTTTTATTGTTGGAAGACTCTTTCGCATAAACGGATGAGAAATCTGTATTCTCCCTTGCAATCTCTTTCAATGTCTCATGAAGTTCTGTAAAGTACGGACGGCATACCTCTGCACGTTCCTTTGCCTTACGCAGTTTGGAGGATGCTACAAGCTCCATGGCCTTGGTAATCTGCATGGTACTCTGTACACTCTTGATACGCAGCTTTACCGCTTTCATATTCGAAGCCATACGATACCCTCCTAATCACTTTATTTCTCAGGTCTTGTATTCAGGAAGTTCTCTGTATACGCATCCAGTACGCTGCGAAGCTTCTGCTCTGTTTCCTGCTCCAGCTTACCTGTTGAGCGGATCTCCTGCATAACCTCTACGCCTGCTGCATCTGTATCCAGATAGGTATATAATCCTGATTCATATACATTTACGTCTTCAACTTTTACTGATTCCAGAACACCCTTTGTAACTGCATAAAGGATTGCAACCTGTTTCTCTACAGGAACCGGTGCATTCTGGTTCTGTTTCAGAACTTCCACAATACGTGCTCCCTGTTCCAGACGTGCCTTTGTATCAGCATCCAGATCAGAACCAAACTGTGCGAAGCTCTGCAGCTCACGGTACTGGGAATAAATCAGTTTCAGTGTTCCTGCTACCTTCTTCATTGCCTTGATCTGCGCATCACCACCAACTCGTGATACAGAGATACCCGGGTTTACAGCAGGCATGATTCCTGAATGGAATAACTCTGTCTCCAAGAAAATCTGTCCATCTGTAATAGAAATAACGTTAGTAGGAATATAGGCAGATACGTCACCTGCCTGTGTTTCAATGATCGGCAGTGCTGTCATGGAACCGCCGCCATGTTCATCGTCCAGCTTCGCTGCACGTTCCAGAAGTCTGGAATGCAGATAGAAAACATCACCCGGATATGCCTCACGTCCAGGCGGACGACGGATCAGCAGGGAAAGTGCACGGTATGCAACTGCATGCTTACTTAAATCATCATAGATGATCAGCACATCTTTTCCCTTATTCATAAAGTATTCACCCATTGCACATCCGGAATACGGTGCGATATACTGCAGCGGGCTTGACTCAGATGCTGTAGCTGCCACAACGATAGTATAATCCATTGCGCCGTTTCTGGTCAGGTTCTCTACTAATGTAGCTACTGTGGAACGCTTCTGTCCAATGGCTACATAGATACAGATCACATCTTTTCCCTTCTGGTTAATAATGGTATCTGTAGCAATTGTAGTTTTACCGGTCTGACGGTCACCAATGATCAGTTCTCGCTGTCCACGTCCGATAGGGATCATAGAGTCGATGGCTTTGATACCGGTCTGAAGAGGCTGATATACAGATCTTCTCTCACAGATTCCTGGTGCCTTGCTCTCGATTGGCCGGAATTCTTTTGTATCAATCGGGCCTGCTCCGTCAATTGGCTGTCCCAGTGCATTTACAACACGTCCAACCATGGCGTCGCCTACAGGTACAGACACGACCTTGCCTGTACGCTTTACGGTCTGACCCTCACCAATGTTCTCATCTGAACCAAAGATTACGATGGAGACACTGTTCTCCTCCAGGTTCTGTGCCATACCAAAGCTTCCGTCCTCAAATTCCAGAAGCTCTCCTGACATACAGTTTACCAGTCCGCTAGCTCTGGCAATACCGTCACCAACCATAAGGATCGTACCTGTCTCGTTCTGTTGAATGGCATTTTCGTAATATTTTATCTGGCTTCGGATGACCTTGGATATTTCCTCAGGTTTTAATTGCATGTTTCCATTCCATCCTTTTATATTCTATTATTTTGCGCTGTCTGAATTCAGAAATTTAAAGATTTTTCATATCCATATGTCAAATACCCATACAGTACGATTCTCAAATCCGGAATCCAGTTCCTTATACTACCAATTCATTCAGTTTCTTCGAAATACCGGAAATACGGCTCTGTACTGTACCGTCGAGCTGTACGCCCTCCAGTTCCACGCGAAGTCCGCCAAGAACGGATGCATCTGTTTTCTGAACCAGATACACTTTCTTTCCACTTAGCTTCTCAAGCTTCGCTTTCAGAGCTTCCATCTGAGTATCACTGAGCTTCACTGCACTGGTAACCACGGCTTCTGCAATTCCATGTGCACTGTTGTAGCGTCTGATAAACTCTTCGCAGCATCCGGCAAACTCTCTCAGAATCTTGCGTTCACACAATAATTTCAGGAAATTCACCAGATATCTCTCTGCCTGCCCTCCGAAAGCCTCTTCAATCATCTTAAGTCTCTCGTCTTCAGGAATCGCCGGTTCTCCCAGCAATTTCAAATATCCGGGATTTTCTCGAAAAATCTGTCTGACTGCGATCATCTGCTCCATAATCTGTCCATCGAGCTTTTCTTCAGCGGCAAGGTCATACAGACTTCCGCCGTAAACTCTGGCAGTTTTTGTCATGATGCCTCACCTACATTCTCAATAAACTCATCAATCAGTTTTGCATGATCCTCTTCACTAATTTCGCGCTCGATCACTTTTCCGGCAATCTCAACAGCCATACCGCCGATTTCTCCCTTGATCTCGTTGACTGCCTTACGTTTCTCCTGGGCAATGTCTTTCTCTGCCTTCTCTTTCATGGCAGTTACCTGACTGGAAGCCTCCTTAAGCATCTCTTCGCTCTGGATAGCAGCTGTTTTCTGAGCTGTCATCACAATGTCATTTGCCCTATTCTTGGCTTCCTGCATATTCTTTTCATATTCTGCCTTCATTGCCTGAGCTTCTTCCTTTGCCTTCACTGCATCCTGGATCTGGGCATCCGCTTTCGCTTTGCGCTTTTCCAGCATCTCATTGATGGGCTTGAAGAGGAAACGTTTGATCAGATATACCTGAATAAAAAGGTTGCAAATCGTCGCTATAAAATTCCACGGCACAATTCCAACTAATTCCTGTACCTGCATGTTTGTAACCTCCTGTCTGTATTTATGCGGATCATTCTCCGGCTGCTGCCGGAATTATCCACAGGTTCCATATCAGATGCCTCTTAATCTGTGATATTCGACATCTCAGCTGTTTTTATCAGCTCAGGAAGTTCATGAACATACCAGGTGCAACGAAGATAAGCAACAGACCGGTTACGAAACCGTAGATACCTGTTGTCTCTGCAATGGCACATCCAAGAAGCATGGTAGAAGTAACATCACCCTTGCACTCAGGCTGACGTCCGATTGCTTCCAATGCCTTTGCTACTGCGTTACCTTCACCAATACCAGGTCCGATACCTGCGATCAGCGCACATCCTGCTCCAATTGCACATCCTGCTAATGCGATACCTTTTGCCAATAACTGAAAATCCATATTAAAACCCTCCTGTTAAATAATAATCTGCAGCTTTTCCCCTTTGCTGCGGTATTAATTTTTCTGCTGTATTTCAGCATTCTTTGCGGTTACCACCGCTGCCGTTTTGCTCCGGCAAATCATGTTTCTGCTACTCTTCTGCTGCATTTGCAATATACATTACAGTCAGCATACAGAAGATAAACGCCTGCATAACTCCTGAGAACCAGTCAAAATAGACCGACGTTATCGCAGGTACACCGACATCAAGAATCGGTATCTTTGACAGTACATCTCCCAGTGCACCCGGGATCAGGCCCAGAAGCGCGGAACTTGCGACTGCCAGTGCCCCATAGATCAGGCCATTGATTACCACACCGGAAAGGATATTTCCGAAATGACGACACGCCATACTGACAGGTGTAGCCAGCTCGGAAAGAATATTAAACGGTGTCATAACTGCGATCGGAGTTGTAAATCCTTTCAGATAACCGCCAAATCCACTGGTCTTTATCTTCTGTGCTGTGATCATAATGAAAACCACAACTGCCCAGGCAGCCTCAGTAGAAAGGTCTGCTGTAGGGCTTCGAAGTCCGATCAGACTGATCAGGTTGGAAACCACACTGGTTGCAAAAAGTGCTGCAACAAACGGTATCAGGTATCTGAATTTCTCACCCATATTTCCGATTACAAAGCTGTTGGCCTTCTCTACAATGAGCTCTGCCACAGCCTGACGTTTGGAAATGTTCTCTTCTTTCAGATCATGTGTCAGCCAGATACACAAACCTGTTATGAGTATCATAACAATCCAGCTTACCACCATTGTCTCACTGATTCTTAATGGTCCGAGAACAGGCACATCAATGGGTAATGTAAAGAATATCCTTGCCCCGCTGATATCCAATTCCATACTCTTTATTCACCTCCTGTCTCTCCCGGTACTGTTCCGGTTTGATATAGAAATACCTATTTGTTAGTATGAAAAATTCCTGCAATTTTAATTCCTGTTCCGGGAAATAAAAGAGGAACGATTCCTGCCACAAAATGAAAACAGGGTGCCACGATTGCCAAGATCACCCACAACATCTGGATCAGCATTCTCTGGGAGTAACTTGCTTTGATCCTCATTCTCGCTGTGTCCTCATCTGTTGCTGCAGCTGCTTTCTGCACTGCAAGTCCCATAAAAAAGAAATTAAGGACTGCCACACATCCTCCCACTGCCCCTCCAAGAAACACCGTATAATCAAACGGTACCTTCTGTGGCATGAAAGCATGCAGCACTCCAAACACGATCCACATCAAAATCAGCCCGATTCCGGTGATGGCAGCTACCTTCCCGGTTTCCTTCTTTACGGCAGGCTGAACATTATCCATAATACTCATATAAATCTCCCTTTCGTTTCTGTATCATTACAGGTGTCTGTTAAACGATACTTTATTTTTCTTCTTTTTGTTCTCTTTCTTCTGCTGTCTGTTAATAGAAAGATAAAATTTATATGCCACTGTCCCGGAACCTCCAAGACCAAAGAAAAAACCGGGGATATATACCCATCCGCCAGCTCCGGTCTTAGAAACAATCAGCCAGCATACTGCCAGACATATCAGGACAGGGGTTATGAGAGACAGTCCAAGCTGCGACAACATGGTGACATTTCTGATGATCTCTGACCATTGTTTCATCCTCTTCTCCTTTTTGCCTAATTTTTTTATATATTTTCAAGAATTTATAGTCAAATTTTATCATATATTCTTTAAAATTACAATCTCATTAAATAATTTTATCAAATATTTTTCATCTATCCAATATTTTTTTGTTATTTTTATATCGTGTATGTGATTATATCATCAATATAAATCTTTTTATACAGTCAAAGCTTCTGATTTGTTTATATTTTTATTTCAAAGAAGAAGAGATATAAATAAAGAGCCTGCCCGGAGAGTTTTTTTGTGTCATAGAACATTACGGAGTAATATTCTATAACACAAAAAAAGCACGAAAACAACTCATCACTGTTTTCATGCTTCTTCTTTCGTATATAATCCTGCTTTATATATAAGTTCTGTATTACCGGTCTGTCCCAGCAGACACATTCCTCTTATAGAAAATCCTCTTAATTAATACATTTGAGACCCTGTACATCCTCCCGGAGCGTTTATCTTTAATTCTTATTCTGTATATAAATATCCACTGTAGTCCGGATCATCCAGACAGTCTGCATCGATCCATGCCGGATTGCTCAGTACATTTTTCTCGATCACAACAGATTTCTTCGGTGCCGTTGTTTCAACTGCTGCCCAGATTGTCTGGTATCCCATAGCATAAGGCTGCTGGGAAACACAGCCAATCTCTTCTCCATTACGGATTGCTTCCTGCTGCTTAGTAGTTGCATCAACCCCTACCAGAGCCGGTGCATCATGCTCATCACTCTTCTCCAGATTGAGATACATCTCTGTAATATCTGCATTGGTGCAGAATACACCATCCAGTGTGGGATATTTTTCCAGAACTTCCTTCATGGAAGCCTCCATATCATCTACCTGATCAGAATAAATGGTTTCCACAACTTCAATGTCTCCGTACTTCCCGATATTATTCATGAATCCTTCTACACGATCCTGAACACTCTTTGTCTTCTGCTGTGCGGAAAAAACCGCAACCTTTCCCATCTTTCCGAGTGCACTGCCAAGCTGATAAGCAGCCATCTTTCCTACCTGCACATTATCGGTTCCCCGATATGCCTTCACCAGTTTTTTCTCGGCTACATTAGAATCAAATGCTATAACTGGAATCCCATTCTCCTTTGCAGCTTCAAGCTGTGCCTCACAGGAATCCATATCACTTGCCGAAATACAAAGAACATCCGGATTCTCTGCAATAACAGCATCTATTGTATTAATCTGAGTCTCTACGTCCTCTTCATTATCAGGGCCTTCAAAAGTCATGGTAATCTGGTCATCTTTTTTATAACCATATGCTTTATTAATTTCCTTTACCGCATCTTCCATGCCTTTCTTAACCATCTTCCAGTATTCGCCCTTGACACATTTGCTTACCACTGCGATCCTTGAACCGGCATGGATTTTTATATCTGTATCAATCTCCGGAATCAGCGGACTCTCATCCTCTTCCTTCACTGCTTCTGCCTCTGAATCGGATTCTTCGATAGCGTCTGCCACCAACGGCTGGATTGTCTCTTCCACCTCCGCTCTGCTGCATCCTGTCAGCATTGCCAGTCCTGTCATTAAACTTATCGCTGCTGCCGCCGCTCTTTTCATTTTAATTTCCTCTTCCTTTCAGTACTATACTGCACATTACAGCAATTTCATAAAATAATGTATAATTTCTGTCAACTAAAAAATCGATATCTGCTCAGTACTCTCACAGAATAATTAACATCGAACAATTACCTGTAGCGATCCTCTTAAATGCATTATTTACGAGAATTGCTATAAACCTTATAACTGCATATTACTTTCTACATTATACACACTTTACGAAATTCGTCCAGAGATTTTACACATTTTTCACTTTTATACATCAAAAATTGCGCTATGTCAATGTCTTTTGAATGCCATACCTGCAGGCTGCACCTGAAACTCCAACTGTTTCTTTGTCACCGGATGCTGAAATCCCAGTTTTGCAGAACAGAGAGCCAGCGGTTCCTGACTATTCTGACCGGGATTATACTTTCTGTCACCAACCAAAGGCATTCCGGCATGCGCCATCTGCACACGAATCTGATGATGCCTGCCTGTATCCAGATCAATCCGAATCAGATTTCTTTCGCCACAATCCTGTGCATCTTCCTTATTTTTCCAGGTTTCCAGAACTTCATAAGACAAGATCGCCTTTTTTGCTCCGGAAGTTCCTCCCTCAACCACTGCAGAGCTGTTGGTCCTGCCATCCTTCTTCAGCCAGTCCACCAGTTTTGCACTCTTCACTTTCACTGTTCCTTCTGTAACTGCAAGATAAGTCTTCTTTATTTTTCCCGCTGTCATCTGTCTGCTGAGATCTGCTGCTGCCTTCGGATTCAGGGCAAACACAAGAACCCCCTCCACCGGCTGATCAAGGCGATGGATAATACCCAGATACGGCATCTTACCCGGCACCTTCTGAGCAATATAATTCTTCAAGAGGCTCTCCATATCCATACTGCCAACCCGCGCATTCTGAACTGCAAGCCCTGCCGGTTTGTGACAGACCAGAATATCTTTATCTTCATATAAAATATAATCTCTGATATCTTTTATCCACATAAAAAAACTCTCCTTTTCATGGAGAGTATATCCTAAAATTCCATTTCACGCAATAAACGAATATATATGAATACAATTTGAAAACGGTCATCACTTTTTACTTTTCCTGATTTCAAAAATGATGACCGCTTCAATGTTCTTCGTTATTCAATTTATTTTCCTCTTAGTATTCTTTCTATAATAAAATAATATGTTATTTACAAACTACTTTATAAGTTCACTATTAAATTTTTCTATGTTTATTTAAAATTCCTATTCTGTTTCCTGCTCATAATCCATATGTACTGTTTATAATCTGATTCATTCCTGCTTTTATGCTTTTATGATATCAGTTATTCAGTTCATCGGAACTTACTTAGAAAGTTTTATAGATTTTAAATTATAATTTCACGTATTATAATTTGTTTTCATTTATGAAATATCGGATACACTTTTTCATTATTTTTCGTGCTAAGCAATCATAAACCTAACTTCTTAAATTCACAACTGTTTAATTTCCTTATGTGCTTTTCATATTTATCGAACATTAATGGCAGATGTTCTGAATTATGTAAAGTATCACTGAAAAAGTACCTTAATATTTCTCTCAATATCCTGTAATTTTATATACCGGATATTCTTCTGATGCAGGATTTCAAACCATATACTTAAACTTCTATATGCCTCTCAAAACATCGTTCTTACCTTCAGTTTATCTGTTACCTGAACCTCTGCTTTCAGGCTAACTACTGAGATAAGGGTTATGCTCTTCCGGTAAATATTTCTTTACACATTTACCAAAATCCCTGTATCAGGTCTGCAACAGATATTCAATATAAGTTATCGCTTCTATAATACCTTTGATACATTCCTTCCTTATTAATCAGACTGTGCGTATGCTCTTATATTATATAAGGAAAATACTTTTTTATAATCTCCGTATCAGGTCTTTCTTGCAGGAAATGCGATACCCGTCACTCTTATATTGATGAAGTTATAAATTCTTTCCCAATGGAATCACCCGAACCTTTCTTTTATTTTCATCCTTTTCATTGGAACATTTATATATGCTATGAATTGAATGAATTTCTTTGATTGTTTAATTCGTTTCCTTGTTTCTTTTGATGGTGTTATAATAACACTCTTGTTATTATTTGTCAATACATTTTCGCATTTTATTTCAATATTTTCTATTTATCTTTGTCTTATTTGCACTAATTTTACAATATTTTTATTTATTTGATAATTTTCAGACTATTTCGCTTTCTTCGATGCAGTACGTTGCTGCCCGGGGCTCTATTATATCCACGAATCGCTCCGCTGCAAAGCAGTTCCCGCAATTCTCATAATTTCATAAACAATAAAGATGCAGCTACTCCCAACCTAAAGAGAGGATAGCTGCATCTTCATCACTTCCTATTTTCGATTATAATTAATCAGGCATCCCTTAAGGATAATCTCACGCTCATCATCCGTAAGCTCCCCAAGAGCCACTTCAAACTCCTTCAGTCCCTCAGCACCGACAACATATCCCCGGATCACATCATCCTTTTCTTCCACTGCCTTACGAATCTGTGGGAAGAACAGATAATCTCCGTTTGCAAACGGAAGCTCCCCTTCTTTAATCAGGAATGGAAGCATACCCCAGTTGATCAGATTGGAACGGTACCTCTTTGTCGCATACTCATTGGCGATATTTGCCCATCCGCCAAGCACTTTCTGACAGGAAGCAGCCTGCTCACGCGCAGAACCATCACCTGGTTTCACTGCAAAGATCGTACTTCCCACACCAAGATTTTCCTTGCTTACATTCGGATAATCCTTTTTGATCACATCCATTACAGGTTTCATCTCCGGTAATGCCTCAACCGGACATTTTCCTTCCTGAATAGCCTTCTGAGCTTTCTGAACTTCTTTCGCACGTCCTACATAAGCAGGATCTTTTCTGGAAAGTGTAAACTCAGCCAGTCCAAGTGGATTGGAACGATAAGAAGATGTCTCACCGGACGGGATCAGTTCATCTGTTGTAGTAACCGGATCATGGATCTCAGAAACAACCTTCACGATCAGATTCTCCGGAAGTGCAGCCATCTCCGGCCAGTCCTTAATATTCGGACCAAACTGGATCTCTACACCCGGATCAGCTATACCCTTGCTGTCAAATACACGATTGTCATAAATTGTCTTATCAAAGAAATATTTCTGCCCTGTATAACCACCCGTATAATCCTCTGCTGAAGTCAGAAAACCTTTGTTTGCTGCAGTTGCCGCAATAGAACGTGCGTCCATAAGTGCAACAGAAGAAATCTGGCCATTCTGGATTTTGGAACCTTCGCGGTTCGGGAAGTTTCTGGTCGTATGACGGATACTGAATGCATTATTTGCAGGAGTATCCCCTGCACCAAAGCAAGGTCCGCAAAAAGCAGTCTTCACAACAGCTCCCGTTTCAAGAAGTCCTGCCAGAACGCCATTCTTAGCCAGTTCCATATAAATCGGAGTACTTGCCGGATATACACTCAATGTGAAGGCATCTGCACCAATGCTCTTGCCTTTAAGGATATCAGCTGCTGCACAGATATTTTCAAATCCACCACCTGCACACCCTGCGATGATTCCCTGTTCTACATAAAGTTTACCATCAATTACTTTGTCTCTTAATGTATATGGAACTTTTCCATCAAGGCTGATCTGTGCTTTTTTCTCAACATCTGCCAGAATATCATCCAGATTTGCTTTCAGTTCATCAATTGTATATGTATTGCTTGGATGGAACGGCATGGCGATCATTGGTCTGATCTCACTCAGATCAATCTCTACACAGCCATCATAGTATGCTGTTTCACCTGGTTTCAGTTCTTTGTAATCTTCACTTCTGCCATGGATCTCATAGAATTCCTGAATCTTCTCATCTGTCTGCCAGATAGAGGAAAGGCAGGTGGTCTCTGTTGTCATTACATCTACGCCAATTCGGAAATCAGCACTTAAATTTGCAACACCGGGTCCTACAAATTCCATAACTTTATTCTTCACATATCCGTTTGCAAAAACCTTGCCGATAATCGCAAGCGCAACGTCCTGAGGACCTACGCCCGGACGAGGAGAACCGGTAAGATAAATGGCAACGACGCCTGGCATATTGATATCATAAGTCTGGGAAAGAAGCTGCTTTACAAGCTCCGGTCCGCCCTCACCCATTGCCATGGTTCCCAGTGCGCCATATCGTGTATGGCTGTCTGAACCGAGGATCATTTTACCGCCTGCTGCAAGCATTTCTCTTGCAAACTGATGGATAACCGCCTGATGGGGCGGTACATATACGCCGCCATATTTCTTGGCACAGGTAAGTCCAAACATATGATCATCTTCATTAATAGTTCCGCCTACTGCACAGAGTGAATTATGGCAGTTTGTCAGTACATATGGCACCGGAAATTTCTCAAGGCCTGAAGCACGTGCAGTCTGGATAATTCCGACAAAAGTGATATCATGAGAAGTCAGTTTATCAAATTTAATCTGAAGTTTCTCCATATTTCCGGAAGTATTGTGTGCTCTCAGAATTGAATAGGCAATTGTACTCTTTGCAGCTTCCTCTTTGGAAACAGGAAAATCTGCCTGATTCTCCGGAACAATCTTCTGACCATTCAGCAAATACACACCGGTATCGTATAATTTCATAATGTCTCCTCCATTCTGTTTTTTTGCATATCACAAATGCAGTTATGGAACTCACCTTATCCACACCAGTCTTCAAATTTCCAGATGAAAACTGATTTTCTCCTGAACCGGCACTTTGACACGCTAATTTATGGAAATTTAGGTTTTATTATAGAATATTCCACCGGAATAATCAAGCCTAAGACTATAAGTATTTTAGTGTTACTGTTCACACACCACTATTCCGCGAGGTGTTTTGGCATGAATATGCCAAAATCCCGAGACATACAAGCCAAAATTCCATTGCCGCAGGCAATCTGGAATGAATTTTGGCTATGTTACTGAGAACGGAGTGAACAGTAACATTTTAGTTACTACAAGCAGTAGCATTTTTTTACTTTCTTTACTTTCCCGCAAAAATCCGCTATACTGGGAATCACTTAGAAAATGAGATTTCTGCCGCCTGTGGCAGTTCTGACAGGGAGGTATTACCGATATGTTCCGTTTATGGGGAAAAATATGGAAAGATAATCATTTACTGAAAGACACTGTAATCTGCGACGACTCCGAAGATACGCGGACCCACAAGATTTTTCGTGGTCTGGAAAGTATCTGTTATGAAATGGATCTGGGAAACCCAATCTGGCTGGAATCTACAGTCAGACATTTTAAGAAACATGGAAAAGCCAGATTTTATCAGGATAATTTTATAGAGCAGATTGATTTTGATTATCTGGAGATCCAGGTAATTGAAGAGGATGACGAATAATAAATTATTCTGTCTTAAAATGTGTACAGGATCAGAAACTTTACATTGCCATATTGTTTCTGATCCTGTGTATCTCATTTGCAGTGAATTTTCATGTCTTTATTTCATAAATTCTCTTATGATTTCTCTCATAATCTCATCTTCCTCGGGTGTAAGCATTCCGCTGAAATGGCTTCCTGCTGCTGCAGTCTGGCGGATACTGTCCGCAATATGTTCAACGATTTCCTCTTTTACAGCTTCGTCAGCCTTCTCCGGCACCGGCACTTCTTCTACCCATGTGCGGGCATGTTCCACATAATCAGAAAAAGAATTCATCAGAAGTTCTTCTCTGTATGTAAAATCCAGCGCCTGTCTCAGCAAAAGCAATGCTGTCGGAATGATCGCAGCCACATAAAGATATGCCAGCGGCATTCCGTCCCATCGTGCATCTTTGGAATACAGAAAAAAAGCCAGTCCAAGAAAAGCGATACAGAAAAGTGACGGATACCAGACAAACCGGTTCATACGGTTCAACAGCCTGTCTCTTGTTTTCCAAAGATTTGTCCATTTCTCTTTGAGATTTGATTTAACCTCTGTATTTTTTCTGATCATTCTTCGGTAGGTAAGATGTGTGGTCAGCATCCCCAGTGCTCCCAGTCCGCCCATTAACATCATGGCATACAGCAGGAAATGCAGTTCCATAACTTTCTCCAGCATAACATCCTCCTCACTTGAACAGATAAGACTATCTGCTTCGCTGCCTGCTCATAAACTGACAGGATTATTATACTGCTGTTTCCGGTATCATGGAACTAAAATCGCTCATCAAATTCTCTCATAAAAAGACAAAAATGTCTCGAAGTGTTTACATATTTTCCAGTTTCGTAACTACCTCTTCAAACTTCATAAAATGGGAAGCTTTCACAAGAATAGTGTCACCATCCTGTACATAACCTTCCAGATGCTCCAGCAGACTTTCTCTGTCCGGCTCATAGATTACTTTCAGGTCCGGATTTGTCCGCTGTGCTCTCTCTGCCATATTTCTGCACAGTTTACCTGTACAGATAAGAACATCAATATCACATTTTCCGGCATGCTCTCCTACCTCCTCATGAAGCTGAACTTCATTCTCGCCAAGTTCACCCATATCGCCAAGGACTGCTATTCTGCGTCCTGCACCATCCTGCAGAACATCCAGAGAGGCTTTCATGGACATGGGATTTGCATTATAGCAGTCATCTACGATCAGAAATTTATCTGTTTCGATCATTCTGAAACGACCGCTGATCGGCTCCAGGCTCTCGATTCCGGCTTTGATCTGCTCAGTTGTAAGTCCATAAATATTTCCAACTGCAGCTGCTGCCAGCGCATTATATACCATATGGCGCCCCGGCATCGGGATATCAACTGTAAATGCAGTATCCCCCAGATGAATGGTGCAGGTCATTCCCTTTAAACCTCTGCTTACAATCTTATCACCGTAAACCTGACATTCATTACTCATTCCGAAAAATACAGGTTTTATCTTTTCATATTCTTTTACTGTGATAAGCTTGTCATCATCGCCATTTAATACAATATGTCCCTCCGGTCTGAGGAATTTAAAAATCTCTGTCTTTGCTTTCAGAACACCATTTCTGTCTCCCAGATTCTCCAGATGGCAGGTACCGATATTCGTGATCACGCAGGTGTCCGGTCTTGCAATCTGCGCAAGTCTGGTCATCTCACCGAAATCACTGATTCCCATTTCCAGAACTGCAATTTCATCTTCATCACGCAGACGAAAAACTGTGAGAGGCAGACCAAGTTCATTGTTAAAGTTGCCCTGTGTTTTCATAGTATGGTATTTCTGGTTCAGAACAGATGCGATCACTTCTTTTGTACTTGTCTTACCAACGCTTCCTGTAATTCCCACAACCGGGATCTGAAGCTGCTTTAAATAAAACTCTGCAATATCTTTCACTGCCTGAAGAGAAGATTCTACTGCGATATAAGGAAAATCAGCGTTATCAAGCACCCGTTCCGACAAGGTTGCCAGTGCCCCTGCTTCCATTACCTGTGGGATAAATTTATGGGCATCTACACGTTCCCCCACAATAGGTACAAACAGACATCCTTCTTCTGCTTTTCTGCTGTCTGTGATAACAGACATTACTTCTTCCTGTAATTTATCAGCCGGACCATAATAAGTACCGCCGCATACGCGGGCGATATTTTCAAGAGTTAAGTTTTTCATAATATTTTTTATATCTTCTTTCCTGTTATAGCAATTCTCTTAATAATGCATCTATAACAATTCTATAAATTACTGCAGACACGCTCTATAGTGTGAAATCCTGCGTCGGATATTTTTTCATGGAAACTTCAATCAGTTTCTCACATAAAGTCGGATAGTCGATTCCCAGAACTTTTGCCTCCTGCGGAATCAGACTGGTTGGTGTCATTCCGGGAAGAGTATTTGCTTCCAGACAATACATATCTCCATTCTCCTTCATCATGAAATCAAGACGGCAGTATCCTTCCATAAACAGAGCTTTGGCTCCTGCTTCCGCATAATGCTGCATTTTCTCTGTGAGTTCCGGTGAAATTTCGGCAGGACAGGTCTCAATCGTAGAGCCGGCCTGATATTTATTCTTATAATCATAGAATCCCTGAAGCGGAGCAATTTCGATGATCGGATAAGCTTTTCCGTCCACAACCGCTACTGAAAATTCACGTCCTTTTATATATTCTTCGACCACGACTTCATTTTCATAAGAATAAGCGTCTTTGAGAGCCTGCTCATATTCGGCCTGATCATTCACAATATAAACACCTACACTGGAACCGCCACAGCAGGTTTTTACAACTACAGGAAATTCCATTCCAAGTGCTTTCAGATCTGTGGTCATTTCTTCTTTTACCATAGACACTCCCCGCGGTGTTGGTACATTATTCATCAGGAACATCTGCTTGGTGATTCCCTTATCCATTGCCAGGGCACTGCTTAAATATCCGGTTCCTGTATATTTGATTCCCATCAGGTCAAATGTTGCCTGTACTTTTCCATCTTCTCCGTTCGCACCATGAAGTCCCAGGAAAACAATGTCAGCCGCCTCGCAGAGTTTCAGCACGTTTGGTCCGAAGAAGCTTCTTCTCTCTTTTTTCATCTGTTCAATCCTGTCGTTAAATGCTGACATATATTCTGATGCTGCGTCCACATCATACTCTGACGGAAACGGATTCTCCCGGTCCACATTCTCAATGCCGCAAAAAATATCCACAAGAATCGCCTGATGTCCTTTCTGTCGTAATGCCTTACATATTCCTGTTCCTGATGTAATGGAGACAGTACGTTCTGTACTTGTTCCCCCCGCTAATACTACAATCTTCATCATTTTTCTCCTTTATTCATAAATAACAATCGGTGTGTTCTTCTCAACATTGCTGAAAATGATCTGCACCTGATCGGATGGTGCACAGATGCTTCCATGTGTGCCTTCAAATTCATAAAGCTGTCCTCCGAAATCCATTCTCCATGGAGCATCACTGATCCCCAGATTTCCATCGAATGGGATCCAGTAATTTACAGCAGAAGGATAGTCCTCTCCGTTCACTGTACATCCGCTCTTCATTTCACCTGTTGTATAACATCCCACAGGAGTTGCACAGTTGGGCACGAATGGATTTCCGGATACGATCTGCGCATCCGCAGTCGGCGTTCCATCTTTATAGAATACCATTCTCTGGGCCGTCAGGTCAATCTCTATATACGTATATCCGATATCATTTGTTTTCCTGACCAGACCTTCATGGGAATAAACAGGTTCTCTGACCTGGGTTTCTCCGTTTTTTATCAGTTCTGTAAGTTCTTTCAGCTCCGCTTTCTGATCGATCTGCCAGCCATAATTCCCTCCGCTGACAGTAATCTCACGACCATCATATGTATTAAATGTTCTCTCTGTTCCAACCGTATCATATTTAGCCGCCAGTTCACTGATATATGCTTCTATCTGTTTTTTGTCAAGTGTATAAAGACCGTTTTCATCTGTTGTGAGCCAGTTTTTGATCATATCTCTGTCTACTGTCTCTGTGCAATCGTCAAAATCATAAGTTATCACTACATCCGTAAGTTTGTTTATCAGTTCACAATTCTTCGTCAGAGTTTCATCACTCTGATAAACTTTCGGTTCTTTGTAGCATCCATCTGCTTCCAGATCAACCGGCGTTCGTCCTGTGACAAGAGCATCTATAATATCCTGACTTGTTTTTTCTGGTTTCAATGCAGTTCCCTCCTGCTCAGGAACAATTACAAACTTATCGTCTTTCTCTTCTATATGAGCATCCGAAGGCTCTGTCATATTCTCCTGCTGCATACATTTCAGTTCGGAAATGGCGGCCTCTGTCTTCTGCTCATTATATTTAATGGAGGAGGACACCTCATAATTCCTGTGCTGGTTAAAAGCAAGAAACCATGTAAAACGATCCTGATTTCTGATCAGTTTATCAACACTTCCATCTGAGTCATAGGAAAGTCCCGCCTGTTTTGCTGTGATACTTTCCTGTCCGTTATTTCTGGTGTCAATAGTAAGAACATATGCTCCCACCTTCTGCGTAAGCAATTCTTCTGACTGGGATACTGTCATATAGGAACAGTTGAATCCGTTTACCATTGATCCCGGTAAGAAATGCTCTGTGAAATAGTATACACCATATCCATATACTCCGGCAGTCAGCAGGAGCAAGATTATGATCAGGGTGATCATGATTTTCTTTCTGCTGCTCACGACATCCTCTCCTTTCTTTTTTATAAACAGCAACCGCCCGGCAAGAAATTATGCCGGGCAGTTTTATTATCACATTATTTATCCAGAAAGTAAATACGATTATTCTCTTTTATGCGTTTTCCAGTAGTGTTACTGTTCACTCCGTTCACAGTAACACGCTTCGCGATGCACAGAATTTATGCTAATTGCATAAATTCGCGCGGTATGTCTCGGGTTTTCTGTGATCTTCGCTCACAAAAAACACCTCGCGGGATATTATCAGCGAACAGTAGCCAGTAGTTTCTCTACACTTGTAAGTTTAACACAGAGTACGAACACTTCTGCTGCTTTTCCAAGATCCTCAGGAGTCGGGAAGCTTGGCGCAATACGGATATTGGAGTCTTTCGGATCTTTTCCATATGGATAAGTTGCGCCTGCTCCTGTAAGTACAACACCTGCTTCTTTTGCCTTGGCAACAATAGCTTTTGCACATCCTTCCATTGAATCAAAGGAAATGAAGTATCCACCATGTGGTTTTGTCCACTCGCCGATTCCAAGACCGCCAAGTTCTCTGTCCAGTGTGTTAAGGACCATTTCAAATTTCGGACGGAGAATTGCCGCATGTTTTCTCATGTGTTCATGAAGACCGTCGATATTTTTGAAGAATTTTACATGACGTAACTGGTTTAATTTGTCATGTCCGATTGTCTGGATCTGCATGTAGCTGCGGAAATCTTCCAGGTTTGCTTTGGAAGCTGCAACTGCTGCAATACCGGAACCCGGGAAGCTGACTTTTGATGTTGATGTAAATTTATATACAAGATCAGGATTTCCTGCTTTTGCACATGCTTCAAGGATTTCTACAAGGAAGTCCTGATTGTCATCATAGAGATGATGAATGCTGTATGCGTTATCCCAGTAGATACGGAAATCAGGTGCTGCCGGTTTCAGATGCGCAAAGCGCTCTACTGTTTCTGCTGAATAAGTATATCCCTGTGGGTTGGAGTATTTCGGCACACACCAGATTCCTTTGATGGATGCGTCTTCACTGACAAGCTTCTCTACCATATCCATGTCCGGTCCCTGTGGTGTCATTGGCACGTTGATCATTTCGATTCCGAAAAATTCTGTGATCTTGAAATGGCGGTCATATCCCGGTACAGGACAGAGGAATTTTACCTTATCAAGTTTGCACCATGGGGTATTTCCCATTACACCCTGTGTCATAGAACGTGCAATGCTGTCAAACATAACGTTTAAGCTTGAGTTTCCATAGATGATGATGTGATCCGGATCTACTTCGGACATTTCTCCAAGGAGGCGTTTAGCTTCCGGGATTCCGTCGATAACACCGTAGTTACGGCAGTCTACTCCTGTTTCGCACTTGAGGTCTGAATCGCTGCTTAATACGTTCATTAATCCCATTGAGAGATCGAGCTGGTCTGCTGACGGTTTTCCACGTGACATATCGAGAGCTAAGCCCTTTGCTTTGATATCTGCGTATTCTTTATCCAGCTGTGCTTTGAGTGTAAGCAGTTCTTCTTTGCTCATGTCGCTGTATTTTTTCATAATATTCCTCCTTGTTCTGCCATGGAAGGATGTCCCTTTTTCCGTATAGGGCAATCATTTGTTTTTCCTACGGCAACAGTTTTTTTGCTTTTTACATTTTAGTATGGTAAAGTAGGGTTGTCAAGTGTTTTTATGGAATTGTTAATATTTTACCAAAACAATCGTTACTGTTCCCTCTGTTCTCAGTAACGTAACCCAAATTCATTCCGGATTGCCGTAACATCTTTCTCTGATACTTATAACAAGCCTCGTAAATAATTAGCCAAAAAGCAAGTCGAAATCCCTCGAAAGTTTCGGCTTGCTTTTTTGAGTGTGACAGCGTATATTTAAATCAGTTAACAGATCTTTTAACTGTCTTAATTGTTCTTGTCAGGTCATCCTGATATCTTTTTATTACTCCTTATACAACATCCATTTTTATCCAAGTCAGTGAATGAGACAAGTCAGGCGGATAAAATCATCTGCTTCGCTGCTCAGTTCATAACCGAATGACTGTGAAAGGAGGTCATCCATGTCTATGTTTATCCACGCAATTATCGTAATCCTGCTTGCTGTGCTGGCTATGGGGATCGGGCTGCTGATTCTTGTGTGCTGGGCTTTGGCAGCATGTGCAAGCAGACGGGATTCTTATCTGGAAAAGGATTATCGGGTGAAATAAAGGAAGTCTGCGCATGGACGCTGAGTATTGCCGATAAGTTTATTCATTACTTTTCCATTAAAGTACAGGGTTGCAGAACCGCCTCCATCCAGGTTGTAAGCATAAGTACAGCCGTAGGATTTGAAAATATTCACCATATCCCAGTGATTAAGACCATTATAGCTGCCGGTATCTGTTACAAGGAGTACATAATCGTTGGGCTTTACCATTCCTACCGCTGTACGTGGATAATATTTTTCTGTTTCAGCCCATGGAAGCTGGGCTTCGCCATCTTTAATAAGAACCGGACCAAAATTATATGTATCTTTTACACCGGCTGCAAGAAGATTTTTTCCCATAAGTCCCTGTGCCGGAGTATAGATGGTTCCGTCTTTCTTTACTGCCATGACTGAATAACTGGTCATGTAATCACCATAGATAATCCCGTTTTTGATGCACATGCCAAGGGGGGATGGTTTTCCTGTACCATAGTCGAAAGCACTGCCGTTTACTCCGATAATGCCTCCATTTGAGGATACTGCATCAGAGGTTGTCTGTCGGGATCCGCCATAAGTTCCGTTGGAGAGGGCGGATTTCAGCTGTTTGGCATTGGATGTCTTTATATGCGCTACCCAGTAGGAAATTCCATGGACTGATTTGCGTTCAAGTTTAATATTAAGAGTACTGCTTTTGTATTCGTAAGTATTGCCGCTTTGAGTAACTGTTGGTTTAGTATTTGTCGGTTTAGTATCTGAAGATTTTACACGCTGCCCTTTGCTGTTTACATAATATTTACCTATCCAGGTATTTTTTGCCATCACTCCTGTTTTCTTGCTGAAATAGTAATAATATTTTCCTATCTTCTTCCAGCCCTTTGCCATGGTGGAATTGCTGAGGAAATAGTATTTTTTTCCATCCTGAGTAAGCCACTGCCTGGCAATTGCCACGCCGGATTTATTAAAGTAATAGGTATATTTATCTCCTGTAGCCCAGCGATTGCGGAACATGGCACCATTTTTACGATTGTAATAGTATTTATTACCGGAACGCTTCATCCACCCGGTGAAACGTTTGCCGTTGGCAATACTGTAGTAATAATAACCTTTATACTTAAAAGAACCGCAGATCAGACGCCCCTTTGAATTATAAAAATAGTAATCTCCGTTTATTTTCTGCCATCCCGTTTTCTTCGATGTGATGCTGACGGAGGTTCTGTCCTGTTTCACATATGTAGCTGCATTTACGGTAACTGCACGCATACTGATGCCTGCTGTCAGAAATAATGCCAGTATCAGAAATACCGCCACTTTTCTGAATGGTAATTTTCTTTTCATGTCTTTCATCTGCCTTTCCATGATGTCTGATATGCCCATATAAGGGAATTGCTATAAATATATTACCGATATGTCCCATGCGATTTCTTTACCCGACAATTCGACAGACCGAGCGTTGTCAGATAATATTCCATGTCTCTCTCTGACATCAGACACTTTGGCCCTATAACGAGTTCTTTTATCAGCTGGTCAAGGCAATCTGAAAAATCAAAATCCACATAAGATATCAGCTGACTTTCTTTTACATAGTAGGAATAGTTATATAAACGTGCACCGAGAGAAAGTTCAACTTCTCTTCCCATCAGAAACTGTTTCGGCGAAAACTCGCACAATCGGATTTCGCTTTCCTCTCTGAAAAACGGATTTTTCATGTAAACAGATTCCTGAAATAATTTCAAAAACTTTTTCTCAAAACAGTTCATGACTTTATCCAGTACTTCTATTTCATAATCTTGCTTTTCCTCAATGCTTTCCCGACATTGTTCTTCTTTCTGTAATATCTTCTCGATTTCATCAACCAATTCATGCACTATCTGATGTACAACTTCTCTCTGCTCTGTTTCAGAATAACTGATCTTATGTAATGACACAATTGACGGCTTTGAAATCTCCGGAGAAACCGTTACAACTTCTTTTAATACATCCAGGTCAAATCCGATGGCAGCTCCGCGCCCGTCATCCGCATATCCCCGCCACTGACTAAGCAGATCATTCTGATACGAAAAACAGGTTACATAATATCTGAAGTCTGCATGATTTTCATTGAAAAATTCATCTGTAAACAGTTTCACATATCCCATCAATCTCTCTGATGAAATCTTTGATCTGAATAAATCTGAAGCATTTTCATAAGCTCTTTTAAATTCCGCGTCATAATACCTGCAGATCCAGCTGATCTCCATGGAATCATTGGATTTCAGAATATTTGTCAAACGGAGGGAACGATTTTTCAAAATAGAATTCAATGATTCTAAACTGCAATAGTGATATACGATCATATTTTTTTCTTCTCCTGTAAATAATTGTTCTTTTGTAACCATTCAAAATTCTGCCATCCCCCAAAAAATTCTATAGCAAAGTTCATCAGCAAAAGAACTTACGGAAAGTTTATATCAGTAAGTAACAGAATTATTATATCAGATACATCTTATGAATCTGTAAACTTATAGCAACCCTCGTAAATAATGCATATTGATTAAGAGGCTTGCTATAGAAAAACATTGCTTATACTTATAATATAATAACTGTTTTTTATAAAGAAATCCCCATCCACTGTTTATTATTTTGCAGCAGATAGGGATATGTTGAGGTTAATAGTTATATGCCCCCTCGTAAGCATTGCACCTGTCTAATTTCCGTGACTGATTCTGACAGGAACTGCATCTGTCGCAGAACTCCTGCTCATAACAGGTGGAACAGGCGCATGTCCTGCAGGCTTTGCGGTCATAGCCTGAGGTATTGCTGTGAGGAAGTGTGCTTTCTGCTGTATTACCCATATAAATCACCCTCCTTGTGTGCCGGTTACTGTTCATCCAATCTTAAGTAAAGTCCCGTGAACGAACAGAATTCCCTGTACCTTGTATTATACGCTCACAGAAAGGGAATACAAGTAATTAATAATCTGTTTTCTGGTAAAATCTTCCGTTTATGTAATCGGTTTTGATAATATTTACAAAAGCCTTCGGATCGATCTCATGTACCTTCTTTACCAGATATTTTGCTTCTTCTGTAGAGACTACAGAATAGATCATACTGGTCTTCTCGTCTGTGTAACATCCGGTACCTTCAAAACGTGTCGCCGTATGATTGGTAAGTTTGAAAATCTCCTCATAAATCTGATACGGCTCCTTCGTGATAATGAACAGCGTATGCTTCTTATATCTCTGATGCAGCATCTGAATCACCTGAGTAGAAGTAAACTGGAAGATAATAGAGTAAAGCGCTCTGTCCCATCCAAAGAGCAAACCTGCCACTGTCAGGATCACTGCATTTCCACACAGGATATAATTCCAGATATCCCTGCCATTTTTCTCGGAAAAATAAATCGCAATAAAGTCCGTTCCACCTGTACTGGTATTACCGATCAGACAGAGACTGATACAGAAGCCATTGATCAGACCGCCAAAGATACTGATCAGCAATGTATCATAAGTGATCGGCTGACTGGGAATAATATCTGTAAGCAGACCGGAAAGCACGATCACACAGACAGAACTTATCGTAAATTTCTTTCCGATAAATTTCAGACCAATAAATACAGGAATAGAGTTCAGCAGTACATTAATCAGCGTATACGGAACTGCAATCCCCATAAATGTCTGAAAAATGTTCTGGAGCAGCAGAGTAAGTCCTGTAAATCCTCCCGGAAAAAGACCGCCTGCACGAACAAATGTCTTAATATTCAACGCCATGATCGTTGCAGCCAGAACCGCACAGCCGTAACGCTTGGCTTCATGTTTTAAATTAAGTTCCTTCATAATCACGTTTCCTCCCATCTCGCCAAACAGTTCAAATTGAACTCATGTGAAATTGCTTTTCACAATCTCTGCAGGAGACTTAACTGATTCGGCTAAAAAGCAGTTTTCCGTCAATGACAAACAAAAGGAAACCTTTCTACGCCTCCCATCTTCCAGAAGCACCACATGGAAGAACCAGTCCGTTAGAGCTTACCGGAAGCCCGATCTCCTGAGAGTCCACATGCCCGCCGAACTTTTTCAATTCAGTAGACAACATATAAGTAAGAACTGCCGGTGCCAGACCTGTTGTATAAGAATTTATCAGGAAAAACAAAGGCTCATCGCTGAGAATCTTTGTACACAGCTTAATCAGGTCATGGATACAATCCTCAATCTTCCAGATCTCCCCCTTCGGTCCACGTCCATAAGAAGGCGGATCCATAATGATCGCATCATAATGATTCCCTCTGCGGATCTCACGCTCAACAAACTTCACACAGTCATCCACCAGCCAGCGGATCGGAGCATCTCCCAGACCGGAAGCAACCGCATTCTCCTTTGCCCAGGTAACCATACCCTTAGAAGCATCCACATGAGTAACAGAAGCTCCCGCTGCCGCTGCCGCCAGAGTCGCACCACCTGTATATGCAAAAAGATTCAACACCTTCACCGGACGTCCCGCATTGCGGATCTTATTGCCAAACCAGTCCCAATTCACCGCCTGCTCCGGAAAAAGCCCGGTATGCTTAAAACTAAAAGGTTTCAAATTAAAGGTAAGTCCCTTATAATGAATATCCCACTGCTCGGGCAGATCAAAAAACTCCCATTCACCGCCGCCCTTCTTACTTCTGTGATAATGCCCGTTCATATGCTTCCAGCCCTTATTCACCTTCGGCGTATCCCATATAACCTGCGGATCCGGCCTCACCAGAAGATAATCCCCCCAACGCTCCAGCTTCTCCCCACAGGAAGTATCGATAACCTCATAATCTTTCCATCCATCTGCAATCCACATTGTATCATAATCCTCCTAAAATAAACGCATAATAAGTTACGATTGTACTACACATTCAACCATTAGTAAAGCCACATTTCTCACATAATTTCAATAATATCAAGATCAAAATCCCCTTTAACCTTAACATCATTCATTGCTTAAAGTATAAAATAAAACTCCCCCCATGGCAAGCAAACCATCATAATTCACAGTTATAAACAAATAAAGCATTACTGTTCACTCCGTTCTCAATAACACGCTTCGCAGGATATTACTAGCGAACAATAATAATAAAGTATCGATACTCACGTTCAAGTTAATAACATCATCCTCTTCGCAACCTGCCCATACCCCAATATCTTCTCCACAGTTTATCAGAAATTTACTTGCTTCGCTCTAAATCGTTGCCAGTACCCAGCGCGAAACAGCATCTCTCTGTGGGTGAATCTGGAGGGGGCTTAGTAACTCTTAGGCGGAGAAAATCCGCGTTATGAAGAAAAACAGCAACCTGTCTGAGCGAAGTCGGAGGCGGAGCGAGTTTTGCGTTTTTCTTCATGCTTTTAGCGGATTTCCTCCACCTTAGAGTTACTTAGCCCCCGGAACTAAACCCACAGAGAGATGCTGTTTCGCGCGTTCCTCTACAAAAAAAACAAGCCAAGACTCCCAAAAGTCCCAGCTTGTCTCATAATACAACCATTTATTTCGCTTTCTTCTTCATAGAAGCCACAACAGACTGAATAACAATAAAGAAACAAAGCAACGCAGAAAGAATAATTCTTGTCCACCAGCTTGACAAAGTACCCTGAGTAGTAATCAAACTGGAAATCGTACCCTTAATCAACACACCAAACAAAGTACCAATCGGAGTACCAACACCACCTGAAAGAAGCGTACCACCAATAACCGCTGATGAAATTGCATCCATCTCAAGACCCTTTGCCTGCTCAACGAAACCTGCACAACTGTTCAAACAGAACAGGAAGCCACCAAGGCCTGCAAGAAAACCATCCAGAACATAAGCATTAAAAATAGTTTTCTTAACATTCAGACCCATCATTAATGCACTCTGACGGCTACCGCCGATCGCATAAAGCTTACGTCCAAACTTACGATATTTCAGAAGAACCGCGATCAGAATTACAACAATCAGAGCAATCACAACTGTCGGCGGAATATAAGCCGGAATAAATTTACCCTTCTTACTGGTTGAACCAAAAGGCATATAGAAACGGTAATTTGCCCATTTCAGGAATAACTCATTCTTGATAGAAATCATATCAGTACTGATGATAGCTGTCAGACCACGTCCGAAGAACATACCTGCCAGAGTAACGATGAATGGCTGGATATCCAGATAAGCTACCAGGAAGCCCTGAACAATACCAAAAGCAACACCAATAAGCAGTGCAACTAAAACTGCTGCATATGCGTTCACACCTTTGTTCTCCATAAGGTCTGCAAGAACCATACATACAAGTGCAGTAACAGAACCTACGGAAATATCAATACCACCGGTGATCATAACGATTGTAAGACCACACGCAATAACCAGAAGACCCGCATTAGATACAAACAGGTTCAGAAACATCTGAGGTTTTGCAAAACCTTTATCAGCAAAAACAATCATACCTGCAACATACATTACTACAAATAATGCGATTGTGATCAGAAGCAGGAAGCCATTTCCCGTTATTTTCTTTTTCTGTACATTTGCTTTCATTACTTCTGACCTCCTTCTGCTGCCACACTTCTTTTAGCCTTTAAGTTGGCAATATATTTCTTAAATACATCACTCTGCAGTGTAACGATGATAACAACTACGATTGCCTTATAAACAGGAAGCTGGTCTGCTTTTACGTTCATCGCATAGAGTGTTGTGGTCAGAGCCTGAATAGTGTAGGCACCGATTACGGAACCGATCAGGCTGAATTTACCACCACCAAGGAAGTTTCCGCCAAGCGCAACTGCAAGGATGGCATCCATTTCCAGGTTAAGACCAATGTTGTTTGCATCTGCAGAGTAGATACGGCTGGATGCCACAATACCGGCAATACCAGCCAGTACACCACAGATAACATAGGTAAGGAATTTAATCATCGTAGAATTTAATCCCACAAGACGAGCTGCCTTTCCATTGATACCAACACTTTCAATGTAAAGCCCAAGAGCAGTCTTCTTCAAAATCAGGTACACAATAACAACTGTAATGATCGCAAAGAAAATAGGTGTAGGAATCGGGCATTTTCCAATATATCCACCAGCCATCTTAAAGGAATCCACACGAATATAAGTAATCTGTCCGTTTGTGATCAGCTGAGCAATACCACGACCGGCTGTGTAAAGGATCAGAGTTGCAACCATTGGCTGAATATTCAGCTTGGAAACCAGAAATCCATTAAATGCACCACATAATGCAGATGCAAGAAGTGCTGCGATAACAGCCAGGATCACAGGATTCTGGTAATCATTTACAGAAACCTGTCCGCCGGAAAGAATCTGACAGCAGACAGCCGCTGCAACTGCCATGATCGCACCAACACTGATATCCTGTCCACCGGAAGCTGCTGTTACCAGTGTCATACCGATTGCAAGGATAACCAGCTCTGAAGCACGGTTAATAACATCAACAATGTAACCATAGAGTACACCGTTTCGGATTGATACATTAAAGAAATCCGGTGTTCTGATCACATTCAGCAAAAGTACTGCGATCAGACACACAATAGGAAGAAACAGACGTGCACTTGTTATTTTCTTTAATTTACTCTTATTCATTATTTATCGTCACCTCCGGCAATAGCTTTCATAACTCCGCTCTGGGAAAGTTCATCCTCTTCCAGCTCCCCTACCTTCTGGCCATCACGAAGAACTGCCATACGGGAGCAGGTGCGGAGCATTTCCTCAACCTCTGAGGAGATAAATGTAACTGCCATTCCCTGATCCGCAAGATCAAGAACCAGTTTCTGAATCTCTGTCTTAGTACCGATATCAATACCTCTGGTCGGCTCATCCAGAATCAGATAATCCGGATTAGTCAGAAGCCATCTTCCAAGGATAACCTTCTGCTGGTTACCACCGGACAGACTCTTAATCGGGGTTTCACGACTTGCTGTCTTAATCTGCAGTAATTTAATATACTTATCAGCAGCATCCTCCATTTCTTTCTTACTTAATGGATGGAACATACCGCGTTTAGCCTGGAGCGCTATAATAATATTTTCTCTTACAGAAAGATCTGCAATAATACCTTCTGCCTTTCTGTCTTCCGGAAGATATGCCATACCAAGTTTCATGGCATCCAGCGGAGTATTGATCTTTACTTCTTTTCCCTTTACTTTTAAAGTTCCTGTATCAGCTTTATCCGCCCCATAAATTGCACGAACCAATTCAGAACGTCCGGAACCCAGAAGTCCGGTAAGACCAATAACCTCACCTTTATTGATGGTAATATCAAACGGTTTGATCGTTCCCTTATGAGATAATCCTTTTGCCTCGATTACAGGTTCTGCATCTGTGATTCTCTTGTCTTTATGATCGCCTTTAATATCTGCAAGATCATCAAAATCCTTACCCATCATCTTGGCAACCAGCATTACTCTCGGAAGATCTTTCGTCTCATATTCCCCAACAAGTTCACCATTACGAAGAACTGTAATCCTGTCGCAGACTGCATATACCTGCTCAAGGAAATGCGTAACAAAGATAATACCTACACCTTCGTCACGAAGTCTTCTCATAAGTACAAACAGCTTTTCAACTTCATCATCATCCAGTGAAGATGTCGGTTCATCGAGAATCAGTACCTGGCACTTCATGTCCACTGCACGGGCAATTGCGATCATCTGCTGAATCGCAATGGAACATTCATCCAGCATCTGTGTTGGCGGCACATGAATGTCCAGGCTCTCAAGAAGTTTTCCTGAGCGCTCATTCATCTGCTTCCAATCAATCATTCCCATCTTTCTCGGTTCTCTGCCAATAAAAAGGTTCTCAGCTACAGTCAGGTTGGGACAAAGGTTTACCTCCTGATATACTGTACTGATACCATTTGCCTGCGCTTCCTGAGGCGAGTGGTTAATAATGGCATTACTGTTTCCAGCCATATGAATTGTTCCACTTTCAAATTCATGTACACCGGTCAGCACCTTAATCAGTGTTGATTTACCTGCACCATTCTCCCCCATCAGTGCGTGGATTTCGCCCTTTCGAAGGGTAAAGTCCACATGGGAAAGGGCACGGACTCCTGTAAAGTTTTTGCTGATATCACGCATTTCCAATACTACATTTTGTTCCATATTCTTTCCACCTGCTTTCTATACTGGTTTACCCCTCATTTACTGAAAAGCTTCAGCAAAGCGGGTATCTGTAAATCATTTCGGCATAAAGAGAGCGTGATTCATAAATCCGGGTTTCTCCGAATTATGAACCACGCTCCGGATTATTTATATTCCTTCTATTACACTTCTATTATTTGTTGTCAAAAATTAGTATGCACGTCCGTCAATAATTTCCTGTGTGATAGGTGTTACGTCATATTCGCCCTCTTCATCAAGACTGTTTACAGCTTTAACTTTATCAACTGTATCATCTGTAGCAAAGATTTCTTCATCTACATAGTTCAGTTTTTCAACTTCTTCACCAGCTTCAAGAGCTTTGATCAGTTCTTCTGCACGTGGTCCGTGTAATGGGTTACACTCAACATCGCATGCGATCTTGCCGGCTAATGTATCTGTTAAACCAGCATTTGTTGTATCAAAAGACATAACCATGATTTCACCGTTTGCGATATCAGATCCTACTGTTTTACCAGCTGCTTCGATAGCATCGATAGCACCGAATGCTTCGTTATCGTTCTCGCAGTATACAACATTAATATTGTCATACTGTTTCAGCATGGACTCCATAACTTCCTGTCCTTTAGCCTGTGTGAATTCACCGGACTGCTGAGCAAGTAAGTTCCATCCATAGTTGTCAACACCTTCTTCAAGGCCTTTAGAACGTCCAATCTGAGCTGTAGATCCGATTGTACCCTGGATATCAACGATGTTAACATCTTTTGCATCGATTCCCTTAGCTGTTGTGTATGCATTCAGCCATTCAGCTGCTTTTCTTCCTTCGAGTAAGGAGTCAGTTCCGATCCATGTTGTATATAAGCTGTCATCAGATACATCAACCATACGGTCTACGATGATTACAGGAATATCAGCATCTTTAGCTTCCTGGAGAACTGTATCCCAACCTGTCTCTGTTACAGGAGCTAAAAGAATGTAATCAACTTCCTGCTGGATGAAGTTACGGATTGCTGTTAACTGATTTTCCTGTTTCTGCTGTGCATCGTCAAAGATTAATTCATATCCGTTCTCTTCGCTGAATGTGGATTTCATGGATTCTGTATTAGCTGTACGCCAGTCAGATTCAGCACCTACCTGTGAGAAACCAACTGTGATTGTGTCGTCCGCTGCTGCTACACCCACTGCCGGAACAACGCTCATACCGCATACCATTGTTGCTGTTAATAAAGCTGACACTATTTTTTTCTTCATTTTGTAAATCCTCCCGATTCATTTAAGATGTCTTTATTATAGTAAAAATCCAGGAAAATTCCATAGAATATTTTCCGCAAAAAGTTTATTCTTCTATCATATTTTGTTCACAATTTATACAAGGTTTGTTTTTTTATTGTGGAAGTTGGATTTTTTATTGTGCATTATAAATATAGAAACAAATTATCATCTGTCTTTTATATTCACTTTGCACAATTCAGCATTAGTCGACATAATTCATACATTCCATTATTTGGCAGACCTTCGTAAGTCTCTATCAGCAGGCCATAAAACTGTTATTGGATATGAATAAACAATAAAATAATTGACTTTATCCACCTGAATACATAACAAAAGCTGCATATCTGTTAAGATTCTTAACTTCATGCAGCTTTTTCTTTGTTTATCTTGAATTGTTATCCCGGTTAATTTTTTTCGCCATATACACTTCCATAACCGTACCTTCTCCCTCTGTAGAAGAAATCTTCAGTCCATAACCCGGACCATAATAAAGTACAATTCTCTCTGACACCGCAGCAAGTCCGAACCCGGCACGTTCACCGGTGCGGATGGCTTCCTGTACTTCATAAAGACGTTCCGGTGTCATTCCCTGACCATTGTCAGTCACTCTCAGCATCATATCATCTCCCAGATTGAATCCTTCAATAAGAATCTTACCTTTTCCACGCTTATTCTTAATTCCATGATAAAGAGCATTCTCCGCTAACGGCTGCAAAGTAAGCTTCGGCACCATCACTTCATCCAGTTCCGGCGGAATATTAATCTCAAATTCCATAATATCCCTGTATCTTGACTGCTGAATCTCCAGATAACTCAATGTGTGGCGTTTCTCTTCCGACAGCGGAATGATATCCTTCCCCTTCGAAAGCGAAGTGCGGAAAAAAACAGACAGACTTGTGATCATATCCACTGCATCCTGCTGCATACCACCCTCCACCAGCCACACAATAGTGTCCAGTGTATTATACAGAAAATGCGGATTTACCTGTGCCTGGATCAGCTGCAGCTCCGTCATATGCTGTACCTCCTGCTCCTTACGCACATTCTCAAGAAGCCCTTCAATCCTTCCTGCCATCTTTCTGGTACCGGCATCAAGCTCCTGGATTTCAACACTGTCGGCAGATACTGCATTAATAGTTTTGTACTCTCCTTTTCCAACCTTCTTAATATTATGGAGAATTTCAGAAATCGGTTTGGTAATGCTGTATGTCAGACGGAAAGAACGCCGCAGCAGAATAGCCGTAGCAACCAAAATCGCCGCACACATAGTGATGATCGTCAGACGTACATTTCCAGCCAGCTGAGACTCTATCTGCACCAGTTCCGTCGCCTCCTGATAAATATAATTCTGCATTTCTTTCTCAAAGAGCGTGGTCAGGATTTCTGTATTATTTGCCACAAATTCCTGTCGTTCCTGATAATTCTTTATCTCAAGAAGCTGATTCATCCGTTTCTTAAGATTCTCCAGATAGTTAGTCAGATATTTCAGAGAACGCAGGCTTTCCTTCTTTGATGTGGTTTTCTTCAGACTCTCCACAGTACTGATTGCCTTGTCTACCTGCTCTGTCGGCAGCCCGTCCTTACCTTTTCGCCCGATAGTCACATAATAGATATCCATATCCACTTCATCTTTAAAGCTCATATCATTATTGGAATTTCTATAGTTTGCATTATATTCCGAACTCACCGCCAGATTATTAGACAACTGATTATATTCATTTGTATAATGCCAGAAAAAAACAAGAAGCACTATGATCAGAATTGTCATAGGGATCATAGTGCTCAGAAGCATCCACTTCATCTTTGTTTCCAGCTTCTCCTGTTTCTGCTTCATGAATCAGACTTCTCCTCTCGTCTTACGATACTCACTCGGAGTTATTCCCTGAGTTTTCTTAAAAAGATAGCTGAAGTAATGCGCATCCTTATATCCCACTTCCCCTGCAATCTCACTGGAACGTTTGGAAGTACAGCGAAGCAGCTCCTTTGCCTTGTCCATGCGAAGCGAAGTCAGATACTCAATAAATGTCTGTCCCATATTCTGACTGAAAAGCGCGCTGAAATGATTGGCACTCACATTCGCCGTATGCGCCACTCTATTCAGAGAAATCTCTTCATCCATATAATGTCCATCTATAAAATCTGTTGCCTGCTTCAACACACTTCTGTTCTGACTGCCTGCATTTTCATCACGGATTGCAATGGCCCGTTTCAGGACTTCCTCTGCATATGCAACAGAAGCTTCTGTAGACTGGCTTGTCTTCTTCACAACATCATCTGTCTCTTCTCTGGACAATTCCGTATCATCATATCCAATTTTCTTAAGAAATGACAGTACAGAAAAACGCACATTCAAAACCACATAATTACGGAACACCAGTGATTTCATCGGTTCCCTGCCAATAGCATGGAAATAATCATGGACAAAACTGTCTACTTCATCTTCCAGACCACTGCTTAAAAATTTCTGAAGGATTTCCGGATTCAGGGCATTGATATTCACATTCTTAAGCTGAACAGCTTCTGTTTTTGAAGTATCTGCTGAATTCTCCTTTACCTGCTCAAGCATATTGTAATAAAGAATATGCCCGTCATACAGATAACGGAATGCATAAGTTCTTGCCGCCGTGTGATAACTCTGCTTAATTTTGCTCAGACGGTCTGCCTCCTCGCCGACTGCCACAAACCAGTCCACATTTGCTCTGGTTTCTTCCATGATCTTCTGAATTGTTTCCACACATTCGCATGTATTCTTCTTTATCGTGTCTCGCTGCCCCTTGACCAGAATCGCATAACTGAACACCTGATGTCTGAAAAGCATCGCAACCGGATGACTGAGGAAATAATTCTCAATCTTCTTATGTACTTCTGCCTCCCAGTCTGAATATCCTTCCGACGAATTATAACTGCTGTCTGAAGCATCCGGTGTAAAAATCAGAATATTATAAGCCTCTGCCACAATATCAAGATTCAAACGATCTGCTCTCCGATAAATCTCTTCCAGATCAAAGTCCGCCCTCACCAGAGATTCAAAGAAATCACGGCTCGCATTCCTCTCATACTCCTGCATCTCCAGTTTGAATTTCTCATAATATTCCTTCTGCGTCTTCTCATGTTCATAACGATTATGAATCTCCTCCAGACGCTCAATAAATGCATTCTTAGTAATTGGTTTCAGCAGATAATCCTCCACACCAATATTGATCGCCTGCTTCGCATAGTTAAAGTCATCATAGCCACTAAGAATCACAATCTTAATGTCCGGCAACTCCTTCTTCACCAATTTACATAATGTCAGACCATCCATAAACGGCATCTTAATATCAGTGATCAGAAGATCCGGTTTGCTCTTTAATATCAACGGCAGTGCCATCTCCCCATCAGATGCTTCTCCTGCCAGTTCAAACCCATACTGCTCCCAGGGAATCATCTTCTTAATCATCTCTCTGATCACAACTTCATCCTCTACCAAAAAAGTTTTTAACATCCCTACTCACTCTCTCATACTAAAAAATCTACAGCAATCCTCTTAAATACATTATTTACGAGAACTTCTACATATCCATCATACAGGTTAACACCATAACTTTAATACATGTCGCACACTCAGGCAAGTTATTTTTTAAATGCTTCGCGCGTCCCCTTTCAAAGACGAGAAAGTTCCCCATCCGGACAGGGGATGACCGGACAGGGAACTTTCTCTGATAACTTTGGCTAAATTTTGAGTTAATATTTTTTCTTATTATTAAGTTACTTATTTTTTACAGGAAATAATTCCTCAGCTTTCGGTGCCCAATGCTCTGCATAAGCATCACACTTCGCACAGAGATGCTCCACAGACTCCGGAGATTGCAAATCTGTAGACTTCGCACCGGATTCTTCAACCATCTTACGAAGCTTCTGCGGATTCTCAAGCATCGGGCATGGACGAAGCATATTTTCATTAAACGGCTGACCGTCATGATATGCCATGAAGATCGGACTCTTCAATGCTTCCAGCAGAGTATTTTCATAAATATTTGCATTAGAATAATGGATAAATACACATGGGTCTACATCACCATTCGCATTGATATGAAGGTAACGTCTTCCTCCTGCAATACATCCTCCTACATACTGCGCATCATTCTGGAAATCCATTCCAAAAATAGCTTTTGTAGAACGGTACTCTCTGATCTTGTGATACATCTTCTCACGCTGCTGTGGATTCGGCATTAATTCTACTACAGCGTCATTACCTGTCGGCATATAATGGAAAAACCATACAAATAATGCACCACAGTCAATAATGTGATCAAAAAATTCCTCGCTGCTTACACTGTCCACATTTGCAGAAGTATAACAGGTAGATACACCAAACGGAAGTTTATGAGCTTTCAGAAGTTCCATTGCATGCATAACTTTCTGATATACACCTTCTCCACGACGTCCGTCGTTTGCTTCCTCAGAACCTTCCAGGCTGATTGCCGGAACAAAGTTCTTAACACGAAGCATTTCCTGGCAGAATTCTTCGTCGATCAGTGTACCATTTGTAAAGGAAAGGAACTCGCAGTCCGGATATTTCTCGCAGATACGCATCAGGTCTTTCTTACGTACCAGCGGTTCACCACCTGTATATATGTACATATAAGTTCCCATTTTTCTGCCCTGCTCTACAATAGAACAGATGGTGTCAAAATCAAGATTCAGTTTGTGACCATACTCTGCTGCCCAGCATCCTGTACAGTGCAGATTACAGGCACTTGTAGGATCAAGAAGGATTGCCCATGGAACATTACAGTTGTTCTCTTCTGCTGTTTCTTCCTGAAGTGCACTTCCCTTTAAGCTGGCATTGATAATAAAGTTTGTAAAGAATGCTTCACGTACTCCCGGATCCAGCTCATAAATCCTCAGGATCAGTTTATACCAGTTGCTGTCCTTATCCTGAATCGCATTACGGATTGCATTTCTCTGTGACTCATACCAGCCATCCGGTACAAATTTATCTACAAGTTCCATCAGTTTCGGTATATTTACTTCCGGGTCCTTCTCCAGATAACTCAGACCTGTTTTAACTGCTGCTGCAAGTGCAGCCTGTTTTGCTTTGTCCATTAACTTCATGTTATTGCTCCTCCTTGTTGTAATGTGATATATATAAACACCTGTGTATCAGGTATATTTTTATTATTTTATCAATATTCATCCATATCTATGATATCCTGTTTCTGGTTTTTAATAATTTTTACAGTGTAAATCGCCACACAAAGATTCAGAATTCCCTCAAACAGAACCGAAACACCAACCAGGATCATCATGATCTCTGCTGCCTCAAACGGCCTTATCAAAAGTAAAAATCCCAGAACACCTGTCAGAATCGCTACCAGGAGAATCCTCCACCAGAGATTCAGCCCGAATTTCTTTGCATCTATCGACATCTGAATTTTAAATAATGCATCCGCAAGGATCAGAAGTCCAAAGATTCCAAAGATCAGATTCACCACTACATTCCTGCGTACTATAATAATAATTCCTACTGCTGCCAGCAGCACTCCAAAGGCAAGATCAAACTGAAATGCCAGACAATAGATATCTCTGGAAAAATATCCCAGAATCTTTATCAATCCGTATACAATAAGCATAATCCCTACTGCTGTACAGAAAACTGCCATCGAACAATCCGGCCAGATAATCAGACAGGCACCCAGAACCATAAATAATACAGACATAATAATATAACCATTCTTGGCTAATTTTAACTGCTTCAGTGCATCCATCCTATTGCTCCTCCCTTCTGAAATATACCCGAACCTGTGACTGTCAGGCTCTTGTTTTCATCTCTTTATGGCTGCTATTATAGCTGTGATTTTTTTAACAATAAATAGACAAAAAAAAGCCCATGTCCAAAAAACAGACATAAGCTTAATTTTGTATAATATGAAAATTAAAGGAATTACCTATAACGCTTCTCTCAGATAATACATTTAAGAGAATTGCTATAATAAATATCAGGAACAACAGGTATTTTCACTCTATTCTGATCTGTTCAATACCGCATGTAGCTCCGGGTGCTTTTCAAAAAGCCGGGAAGCCTGACGCATTTCTTCTCCAAAATCAGATTTCAGATTATTATCCAGCCACTCCATCAGAAATCCCATAAACAGACACTTATAATATTGAATCAGAATCCGGATTTCTCCCTCATCAAGATCAAACTGATCTGCATTTTTCCGAAAATATTCCATAATAATATAGTTGGAAATCTCATTCATATAAAAAAGGAACGTATCTTTTTTCACTGATCTGTAAACATTAAACATAACCTTTCTGTTATTTCTCACCAGATCTGCCATTTCTTCCATACATTCCAGAATAGAGGCTCTGTCCTGTGGGTGTTCCAGAATCTCATCCCACTTCTTTTTCAAAATAAACTCCACTACATCCGGAATATCCTTAAAATGATAATAAAAAGTATTTCTGTTTACACCACATCGTTCCACGATATCCTTCACCGTAATCTTAGACATGGGCTTTTCATCCAGCAATTCTGTAAAAGTCTTTGCAATAATTTCCTTTGTAAAACCTGACATATTATCTTTTCCTCATCACTCTTAACACTGTTCTAATCATCAGTAACACTTTTCCTCTGAACAGCCCGCTCCGCATTAAAAAAGTCCACAGATAACCACTTTTATAAAGCAATTATCACTCATCTTTCGCAGGTTCTGAGTATTTTCATAATTATGCCATAAAGGATATAGTTTTGCAAGCGTTTCTAAAATTGGTCTTACCTATTCGGAGTCAGCACAATTTCTTTAATTTCAAGATTATCCGCACCATAATAAAATTTGATATAGTGATTATGACCAAATCCCATATTCAGGATGCGGCTTTCTTCTACCCATTTTCCATTGGTTCCCTGTACTGAAACAGTCATCTTATGAATATTATCCAAAAATACAGAAACCGGAAGCTGAGCCAGCTCACTAAGATCAGATTTCAAAGTAAACTTCATTGTGAAATCACCCATGAACTCGTTAGTCACAGCAATCACATCTGCCTTTCCCTTTGCAGGATGTAATAATGCACCGTCAATTACAATTTTCTGTGTCACCGAATCACTTTCAATACTTACCAGACTTCCGGCATCCACATCGTCCTCTTCCTTTGTATTTATAGCCTCCAGCTCTTCTTTACATATTCTGTCTGTCAACAATAAAACAGAAGGACTTTTTAACAGAAATCCCAGGATATTGGCTGCATTCCTCTGCAATTCTCCCACAGTAATTTTTCCTGCATGAAGCATTTCCTCCACATCGTCATTCTCCGGATTGGACTTCGCATCACTCACTACCATATAAATATCATTCTGGGCAGCTACCATAGGAGCTTTCGCAGTTACCTCTGCCTGATGACCCTCATAATTGGACTTCGCCCACCAGTCAGTCATGACAATACCCTGAAATCCCCACTCTTTTCTCAGAATGGTTGTACACAGATCATAGCTACCTGCAGTCCAGAGCCCATTTACACTTCCATAAGTAGTCATTACAGAACGTGCACCCCCCTCCTTTACTGCAATCTCAAATCCCTTCAGATAGATTTCTCTCAGACATCTCTCAGACATAACAGAATCAGAAGTACTTCGTCCCACTTCCTGATTATTTCCACAGAAATGCTTAATCGTACTTCCAATTCCGGATTTAGCCATTGCCTTCACCTGAGCCGCACAAATTCTTCCTGTGAGAAGCGGATCCTCAGAAATATATTCAAAATTTCGACCATTCAGTGGATTCCTGTGAATATTCATACCTGGTCCCAGCAGGGAATCAATCTTATTCAGTCGAAGTTCCCTCCCTGTCATTTCATACAGCTCACCCACAAGCTCCGTATTAAAAGTACAGCCCAGCAAAGTTCCATTTGGCAGAGAAAACGCTTTCGTACCGCAATCCATACGAATCCCTGACGGCCCATCCGCGCAGCATCCCACCGGGATTCCAAGAGCCTTCAAAGACTCTGTCACACCGCCAAATGCAGCTGCAGTTCCAGCAGTGACCTTTGGACTGCACATTCCTTCACCGCGGAACATGGCAATCAGATCCGCCTCACTGATCTGTGCCACAAACTCATCCATAGAAACTTTTTTATCCAGTACATCTGCCAGCTTATAGCCTTTATCTCCCGTATACTCCAGAGTCTTCGGCATTCTTTCCTCTCTGCGTTTATGTGGATCTGCTGTGCGGACAGGAACCTCTTCTGTTACTGCCTGATAAGTTCCATCCGCTCTCAGAACGGCTTTCATTCTCCGGAATTTCTCAATCGGTGCATATGCCTCCTGTAACTGTTCTATTACACGTAATTCTTCTTCGTAAATTCCTGCTGATTTCGCACTTCTTACATCACTGCCTGCAAAAATTTCATAAGTTCCCTCTTCCAGAACATAACAGGATTTGTGTCCTGTCACTCCACTGTCATCATAAGAGGCCATATCATATTTGGGAATGATGATAACAAGTTCTTCTTTTTCACCCGGTGCCAGTTCCCGGGTTTTTGCAAATCCGATCAGCTTTCTTGCCGGATTTCCAAGTTTACCCTGCGGTGCTTTTACATAAACCTGTACAATCTCTTTGCCCCTCACATCACCGATATTGGTAACCGTCGCAGCCACTGTGAGTTCATCCTCAGTATTCTTAAAAATCTCCGCCTTTGTCTCAAAATTCGTATAGGACAAACCATATCCAAACGGATACAGCACCTTATCCTTCGCAAATGTCTCAAAATAACGATAACCCACATAAATATCTTCCTTATAATAATTCTTATATGGATCACCAAAATTCTCCGTAGACGGATAATACTCAATCCTCTCAGCAATGGTATCTGTCAGCTTCCCACATGCACACACTTTACCGGTCAGCACATCAGCCACACCATTGCCACCTTCCTGACCACCCTGCCATGCATACAGCACAGCCTGAGGATGATATTTCTCCACCCAACTCATATCAATAATATTTCCAACATTCAGCACCACAACTGTGCACTTACTCACCTCACAGACCCGGCAGATCAAATCCTCCTCCGTCTCCGTCAGACAATAGCTTCCCAGATTCGTATTATTATCCTGATCTTCACCTGCAGTTCTTCCTATAATAACAAGCGAAACATCGTTGCTACGTGCGCAGTCCAGCATTTCCTCTGTAACTTCCATCTCTTTCTGAGACCACGGAACACGACCCCATCCCTGACCTTCATCATAAGGATTCTCTTTAATCCAGTTTGCATAAATACCCAGCAGTTTCTCATCCAGTTGAATCTCTTTACACTCCTTCAGCGCATCCAGAATTCCCACTACATATCTCGTATTCACCAGACCGCCGGAACCAAGTCCGCTTTTATAATAATGAAATGCCATGCGGCCAAAAACAGCCACACTCTCTCCCTCTCTCAAAGGAAGTGCCTGCTTCTCATTCTCCAGAAGTACACATCCCTCTGCGGCTGCCTGTCTCGCCAGTGTTGCATATTTCTCTAAATCCAATTTATAATCGTTCATGTTTTATCCTTTCTTTCTGAGAACAACATCTCTCAAGCGATGCAATGATCGTTCCGACCGTTTTTCCCCAATACTTTCTATTCCCCATCTTATCAGAAAAAATCTTTGCTGAAAACACTAAATATTTACAGGAAAATAATCCACCTTTCCTTCAAAACATCTTCAGCCTTTTACGGCACCAAGCGCGATACCTTTGGTAAAATATCTCTGTAAAAACGGATACAGGCATAAAATCGGTAGCATTGCAACAAACGCTATTGCCATTCTGACAGATGCAGATGGAATATCTGCAATTGCAACAGTTGACGCACCAGAAGCATTCTGTGTCAGTGCTGTCAAATCTGAAATCATCTTATTCAGAAGGTTCTGAATGCCATATAACTTCGTATCTCTAATATAGTACAGACCATTTGTCCAGTCATTCCAGTATCCTAATCCGGAAAGCAGACCCATGGCAATAAGAATGGGTTTACCCAGTGGCAATACAATTTTGAAAAAAATCTGGAATTGACTTGCACCGTCAATCTGAGCTGCTTCAAAAAGTGCATCCGGAATACTGGTTGCAAAGAATGTACGAATCAGCATAACATTCATAGCACTCATCAGAAGTCCCGGCACAATATATGCAAGCAGTGTGTTATTGATATGGAAAATTCCTGTATACATGAGATATGTAGGAACCAGTCCACCATTAAATAACATGGTAAAAAATATGTAGAAATTCAGGATTCTTTTTCCTGGAAGATTTTTCAGGGAAAGCGGATACGCCAACAATGCAGACATTGCCACATTAATACTGGTTCCTATTACAGTGACCAGTATTGTAATTCCATATGCCCTGAATACATTTGCAGCATTATCCCAGATAAACTTATAGGCATGAATACTGAACTCTTTTGGAAAAAAGGAATATCCATCTCTAACCAGAGCACTTTCAGAGGTAATAGATGACATAAATAACAAGATAAACGGCAATACAATACAGATTGTAACCAGTATCATGACCGTATGTGCCAATCGTTCAAATCTTTTTGCACTTTTGCTTCTAACCATTTTTTACCTCCTAGAACATTGCATTTTCAGGGCTTAATTTGCGCACAACCACATTTGCCAGCAGTACACAGGCAAATCCGACAATGGACTGATAAAAGCCTGCCGCTGAAGCCATTCCGATATTTCCGGACTGAAGCAGTGCCCTGTATACATAAGTATCGATTACATTGGTGGTATCATAAAGCTGACCGGAATTTTGTGTAACCTGATAGAATAATCCAAAATCAGAATAGAAAATTCTTCCAATGTTTAACAGTGTCAAAGTGATTACAGACGGCATGATCGATGGAAGTGTAATGTATCGGATCTGTTTCCACTTTGAAGCTCCATCCAGTTCTGCAGCCTCATAAAAAGAAGGATCAATTCCGGAAATACTGGAAATATAAATCAGGCATCCATATCCTACACCTTTCCATGTATTTACGATAACCAGGATCACAGGCCAATATTTGGATTCTGAATACCAATTAATTGCTTCTTTCCCGAAAAACGGAAGAATTGTCTTATTCAGCATTCCATTATCCCCACTGAAAAAGGCAAAAGTGATATAACTTACAATTACAATAGACATAAGAAACGGCAGTAAAATTGCACTTTGATAAATTGTTTTGCATGCCTTGCTCCGAATATCACAGATAAAGATGGCAAATGCAATTCCCAGAATCAGGTTGATGATAATAAATACAATATTATAAAGCAACGTATTTCTTGTAATCGTCCACGCATCATTAAACAGATAAGTAAAATTGCTGAGACCGGCCCATGGGCTGCCAAAGATTCCATCTACCACGTTGTAATTTTTGAAAGCAACCACAAGTCCTGCCATCGGCATATAATTATTGATAAAAAGATAAATCAGCCCCGGTGCCATCATCAGATAAAGCGGTACCCATCTTTTAAATTTTGCTTTTTTCATAAATTTTTCCTTTCAATTATCTGGAATATAACAGGGGATGCATAGCGGCATCCCCTGTCTGTGTTATTTATTCTCTTCCAGCCACTTGTCCAGCTGTTCCTGTTTGGTGCTGATCACTTTCTCAATTCCTGCTTTCTTCAGTTCCTCAATAAATTTCGGAAGTGTTTCTTCAGGATCTACTGTACCAGAACCAAGAGCAGCTGCATATTTTGCTTTTACATTACTCAGTGCAGCCAGTTCGTTTGCAACACTTGTAGAATCATAGGTAAATCCGAATGCTTTTGATTTGATTGCACTCTCATTCAGTGCCTTTGTTTCATCCCAGATATCTGGTGAATCACCCTCCCAGATATGCATTTTAAACTGGTCAAATAACTGCCATCCTTCTGCCAGATGATACGTGTTGCTGTCATCTTTTCCATCCGGATAGTTAATGATATTATTTTCAGCATCTACAACTTCGTAATCAACACCTTCTTCCCCCCAGTTCAACAGGTTCAGAATATCTGCATTTCCATATAAATAATCCAGACACTGCATTGTTTTATCTTTATCAGCAGAACTTGAACTGATGCCATAAGTCAGGTAAGAAATTTGTGCAGTACCAGCCCATGGTTCGGAAATCGGAGCAATCTCCATCTCTGTTCCGCAAAGTAAAGCGGCACGGGTATCATATCCTGGTTTGTTTGGTGCAAGGTAAGAAAAAGCGGCACCTGCTTTTACCTGATTCTCCGCACTCTCTGTTGTGGTTGCAGCATCTTTGGACAAATAACCTTTTTGCTGCCAGTCATACATTGTTTCTACAAACTCTTTATATTCATCTGTCTCATAATAATCTACAACTGTCGTATCCTGACCATGATCCATCAATACACCAAATCCATCAGTAAGTGTATCATTCATTTCATATTTGGTATCCGGTGTTGCACTGTTATTGCTTGCCATCATGACCATATCTGGATATTTTTCTTTCACAGTTGCATAAACGTCAGTCAAATCTTTATAATCTGTGATAGAAGATACATCAATTCCACACTCATCCAGAATATCTTTTCGCATAATAACAGATGACTGGCAGAACCATTCGCGTCCTGTTGTCACACCGTATACATAATTTCCGATATTTGCTGCTTTCGCAGTATCACCAAGCAGTTCTTTAATATTATTGCCATATTTGTCGATATATTCAGACATGTCAATAACCTGCTTCGCATTCACCATGGAATTAACCTGTTCCACCAGGATTGGTACAATGTCCATCTTTTCTCCACCGGATAGAATCAGCTTCATTGTTTCCGCATAGGCACCCCAGCTGATCGGTTCGATATCGAGTTCCATATTGATATCTTTCTTCATAATCTCATTGATTTTCTTCTCGATGCGATCTGTATCTTCCTCCTTATCTCCAATATAAGCCATTGTAACTGTATAAGTCTCATCAGAAGAATCTTTAGCCTCTTTTGAACCGGAATCGCCACAGGCAGTCAGCCCCATAGAAGCCAGTACCATAGCCATTCCCGCTGCAATCACTTTCTTATTCATCCTTTTACCTCAATTCTTTTCCTTTTTAATTTTTTTTGATGTATACATCTCTCTGTCTGATGTTTCTCATTATACAGATTTTCCAGTATTTTAATAGTAAAATAACGACCTCACACTTTCCGAAATCCGATTTCTTTTTTCATAGCTTGTCTCTTTTGTTGTATCAAAAGGTCGGAATATTATTATCTTTTTATCGGATTTTTGTTATAATTGTTTTCATCATAATGATTTTATAATATTTCAGGAGGTATTTATATGTATTCCAGACATCGTGTTGCCGGATACTCCATTGATCATGTCATAAAATTTTTGTTTTTTCTGCTGGTTCCGGTTGTAATCCTGGATATCATGATCAGCTGTTTTGTCATTTTTTCCATGCGTTCCCAAAGTATTCAGTCCCTGCAAGATACAACATCCCTTTATGCTTCGCAAATCGACACCGTACATATTTCCATCAATCGCTATTTAATCCGGCTCCTGACTGAAAATGACGATGCAGATACTCTGTTGGAAACACAGGACAAACTGGAATTCATTTCATCCGCAGAACGAGTTCATAATAATATTGATATTTTTCTGGAATCTTTTGAAAAAGGATATCAGATTTTTCTATATAATTCAGAGAATGAACGGATGTATCGTCCTACAGAAATTTTTCAGACACTTACTCAGAATCAGCTCGTACTGCTGAACAAGCATCTGATCCAAAAAATAACTGCGCCCAAAACAAGTTTCTACACGGATGCCTGGGAAGTACTAATGTTCGGAAAGAACGTATATTTTTACAAATCCTTTCATACAGGCTCCCACTACGCCTGCTGTTTTATTCCTGCTGACAATATCATTCAGCCACTAAAAAACATAATTAAAGAAAAAGACGGTTTCATTTCTCTTACCTCGCAAAACGGAACCGTACTTACTAATAAAGAACTGCTGAAGCAACACCATATTGAATTTTCAAGAAAAAGCAATTCCGATTCTTACGAGACTTATAATAAGGGAAATAATCTGATTATCAGCGGTGCTCTGATTATGGGTGCTTTTTATCCTCAGATTATTCTCAGCAAATTCAGGGCTTATGAAAAAATAATCCTGCTTCAGTTTATTCTTGTACTGGCAGTCCTTCTGGTCGCAGTTATCCTGTTTACTTCCATTTTCTATATGAAGAAACACGTTCTGACTCCGATCAAGCTCTTTTTAGAAAATCTGGCACATCTGGATGATTCTGCAGAAACCATCAGTTTAAAAGACACCAATCTTCTCGAACTTGAGCAGGCGAACTCCCAGTTCAAAAATCTGATGCGCCAGATCAAAAAACTGAAAATTGACATTTACGAAAAAGAACTGGAAAAACAAAAAACAATGATGAATTATCTTCAGCTACAGATCCGTCCTCACTTTTTTCTGAACTGTCTGAATACCATTTACAGTATGGCACAGACGCAGCTTTACGAAGAGATCATGAAAATGTCTATGATTACTTCCAACTATTTTCGATATATTTTCCAGAACACCCAGGATCTTGTTCCTGTAAAAAATGAACTGGAACATATAAAAAATTATATGGAAATCCAAAAGATGCGTTACGGAGATACGTTCTCCTATGAAATTCACGCAGAAGAAGGTACAGAAAACATACGAATCCCACCAATTCTGATCCAGACCTTTATAGAAAACGCCATCAAACACTCCAATACTTTTGATGACCCCATAATCATACGCACAGACATCGCCTGGATGACTGCCGGCGGAAATTCACATGAAAATATTCAGATTCAGGTCATGGACACTGGATGCGGATTCTCGGAAGACATCCTGCAATCCCTAAATTCTGCTATTCCTCTGGAACCTCAAAATGGTCACCGTATTGGAATTACCAATGCCATCCAACGTCTGAATCTGCTGTACGGTCAGGGAGAAGCGGTCATTACTTTCTCAAACCTCCCGTCTGGGGGTGCCTGCGTAACCATCCTTCTCCCTGCAATCTGATCCAATTCTCTGCCTAATTTATGAAAGGAAAGTTTTATGAACGCATTATTAGTTGATGATGACCGCTTTGTTGTAGCGGCCCTTGAGAAAAAAATAAACTGGGAGCAACTAACAATCACAGAAGTACTCACTGCTTTCAATATCCGTCAAGCTCAGAAAATCATAGAAAAAAACTCCATCGATATCTGTGTTTGCGATATCGAAATGCCCGGCGGTTCTGGTCTTGATCTTCTTTCCTGGGTCCGGGAATCAGGAAAAGAAATACAATTTATTTTCCTGACCAGCTATGCGGATTTTGATTACGCAAAAAAAGCTATCGAACTGTCCTCCCTCGATTACCAGCTAAAACCTATAGACTTTGATACTTTATTCCATATTCTGGAAAAAGCAGTTTCTAAAGTCAGAAAGAATGCTGCGCTCACCCAGACAAAAGCAGACAGTCAGAAATGGAAAGATAATTACCGCTATATTGTAGATTTATTCTGGAAAGAACTTTTTGCCACCACTCTGTTTCGTGAACCTTCTCTTCTTGAAACAGAATTAAGAAAAAAAGATCTTTCCTATACAGCAGATGACCTCTTCATTCCTGTTTTGTTCCGGCTTTATCCACTCTCCGGCCAGATAATGCCCATGGAGTCTTCCATGGTAGATTTTTCTTTCCAGAATATTACAGCCGAAACCTTTCAGAAATCCTGCATTCTCTATGAGTCTATAGTGATACTGAACACCTTTGAATACGTTGTCATACTTTCTGGATTGCAACTGGAACAAATCCGTCAGCCATTTACAGAAAATCTACTGACACTGTTCAAAAATCTTCAGAGTTTTCTGCACTGTGAAATTGCATGCGGCATTGCACCAGAGGTTTCCCTGACAGAACTGCCTGAAACTCTTACCAGACTACGTGAAATGAGAGAATCCAACCTTAACTCCGTAAATAAACCACTTTTTCTGCAAGATTTTGTTCCCAGCACAACTTCCTACATCCCTCCATCACTGGAAGTAATCAATACTTTTCTGGAACAAAAACAGGCAGACGCAGCTTTACAGAATATCGAAAATTACCTGTCCAAATACATTCAGGCCAGTGGTATCACCAAAAATTTTCTTCTGCATCTGAGACTTGATATCGAACAAATTGTTTTTTCCTATCTACATAAAAACGGAATCGAAGCACACACTCTATTTTCTTCAGAAGAAAGAGACGAACTGATCACAAAATCTCTGGACGCTGTACCATATATGTTTAATTATCTGCGCTATCTGATACAACGCGCCGTAGAATACAATAGCTTCATCAACGAAAAAGACTCCGTCGTTGATATTGTACTCAACTATATCCATCAGCACTACTCCGAAGATATCTCACGTACCATGCTGGCTGATATGGTTTATCTCAATCCAGATTATCTGGCACGACTTTTCAAAAAACAAACGCAGACCTCTATCATCAATTACATCACCACCTATCGGTTAGAAAAAGCAAAAGAGCTTCTGCTCAACCCTGACATCCCGGTTGGAACAGTTGCTTTGAAAGTCGGCTATGGAAATTATTCCTACTTTTCCAAACTGTTTAAAGATGTGGTCGGCTGCACCCCCAATGAATATCGAAAAAAATAAAAAGGTTCTTTCTACGGTATAATTTAGAGGGGCTGTCAAACTGACATCCCCTCTGTATCTATTCTATTTTATTCCTTATGCACTTTCAGAAATTTCATAGTAATTTCCGTTCCACTTCCTTCTTCACTTCTCAGCACAATACTTCCATTCAAAGTGCTGACCGCATGCTTCACAATAGAAAGTCCCAGTCCGGTACCTCCAATCTCTTTGGAATGACTTTTATCCACTCTGTAAAATCTCTCAAAAACTCTATCCTGATCTTCCTTTGGAATTCCCACACCTGTATCCTTGACTACAATCTGTATCTCATGTGCAGTCTGAGTCAGAAAAATGCTTACACTTCCATCATTTCGGTTATACTTAATGGCATTATCGCAGACATTATAAACTGCCTCTTCCAGAAGTGTCCGAACTGCTTCCATCTTCATACTGTCCCCACAGATATAAAGATGCACATTCATGCTCTGTGCTTTCTCCTTCAGACTTTCAAAGGCATTCTTACAAACCTGATAAACATCCACCAGTTCCCAGGTGTAGGATGTTTTTTCCTCGTCAAGCTGGGAAATCTGGATCACATCCTCAACCAGCTGAAGCAGTCTCTGGGATTCCTTATAAATACGCCCTGCAAACTTGGGAATATCCTCACATTTCACCAGACCGCCCTGCATGATCTCCGCAAATCCTGAAATAGAAGTCAGAGGAGTCTTCAGCTCATGAGAGACATTTGCCGAAAACTCTCTCCGCAGATTCTCCCTCTCAAGCTTCTCTGTCACATTCACAAGCAGGATCACAGCACCTTCTGTTTTTTGTCCACGTACCACAGGATTGGCAATCAACTGGATATCGCTTCCATTTAATTTCAATATCAGTTCCGCATGTTCTCCGCTGAGAACCTGCTCGATCGCATGTCTGAAATCTTCCGCACGATCCAGACAGTAAACACTTTCTCCCTGACATACTTTATCTACCCGGAACAGATTCCATGCACTGGAATTGGCAGAAAGAATCATGGTATACCTATCAATCACGATCAGACCTTCCTGCATATTTTCTGTAATAAGAGAGAATTCTTCCTGCTGCTGTTTTGCCAGTTCCAGCTGCTTCTGGATTTGCCGGTTCTGTTTATGGATTTTACCTAAAAGCGGAGAAAGCTCCTCGTAAATCTTATTCTCCTCCGGATGCTCCAGATCCAGCTCATTCACAGGTTTTACGATCCTTTTTGATATCACAGATGCCATGATTCCTGATAGAATCAGCATCAGAAATAAGAGTCCACATAAGGGAAGAAGAAGATTTTCAACCAGTGCCAGCACAGAATCCTGAGTGCCTGAAACTCTCAGCACAGTTCCATCCTTCAGACGCAGTGCATAATAAATTGTTTTCTCAGAAAGTGTATCCGAATACCTGGAACATTCTCCTGCACCATATTTCTCTGCTTTCTGAAATTCAGTTCTGTTCTTATGATTTTGCATTTCATCTGCATCAGCCTTATTATCAAAAAGCACAGTTCCATCCTTATTAATATAAGTAATCCTTGAGCTCTTATCCTTTACATTCTTCAGATAATCTGTTCCCTGTTGCTCCACACCATATGCCAGATAAGCAGCTTCCTTAGACAGCTCTTTGCGCATCTGTCCGTCAAAATTGCTGTAAAGGATTCCCATTACAGCAGCCAGTCCCACAGTCAGAACCAATGCACATACAAACATTATAGATTTAAAGATTTTTTTTGTCACTTCTCTTCACTTCCCCTTTTTATTTAATACCTCAGGCAGATATCGGTCTCCGATTGAGATATATAATAACTCAAATATCCGCAAACGGTTCCCGCCTGCGGATATAAAAAGCCCTGCTTCCAAATAATTATATTCAAAATCAGAGACTTTCTCTATTCAATTAATTATTCAGATAATCCTGATGCTCATTATTTCTGTGCTGTCCGGTAATAGAATATTCCACCCATTCAGCAATATTCACTGCGTGATCACCGATACGTTCAAAGTACTTTGCAGTCATAAGAAGATCCAGCCCTGTCTTGGCATCCAGATTTCCTCCGTAAATCATATCTGCAAGCTTCTCTTTGATCTCGTTAAACGCATCATCCACCACATCATCTCTGTCAATGACATTTCTGCACAGCTCCAGATCACTCTTTACAAAAGCATCCACGCTCTCAGTTACCATACGCACAGTATCTTCCGCCATCTGTGTGATAGTCTCCGGGATCGCAGTGGTATTCTTTGCAACATATAAAGACAGATCTGCAATATCTGCTGCCTGGTCACCGATACGTTCCATATCAGAAACCATCTTCAATGCTGCAGATATCTCTCTTAAATCTCTTGCAACCGGGTGCTGATGAAGCAGAAGACTCAGGCACAGATTCTCAATCTCTCTTTCTTTGGCATCAATATCTCTGTCCGTCTCAAAAACCTGGCGGGCAATCTCTTCATTCTGCACCTTCTGGATTGCTTTTGCAGAGAATGAAATTGCTTTCTCACAATAGCTTCCCAGTGTGATAAGCTGAACGTGCAGTTCCTCCAGCTGTCTTTCGAAATACTTTGACATAATCAACCAAACCTTCCTGTAATGTAATCCTCTGTACGCTTGTCAGAAGGCATAGAGAACAGTTTATCAGTATCATCAAATTCAACTACTTCTCCCAGAAGGAAGAAAGCTGTTTTATCAGAAATACGTGTAGCCTGCTGCATATTATGAGTTACCATAACAATGGTATAATCCTTCTTTAACTCCATCGCCAGCTCCTCGATCTTGGAAGTTGAGATAGGGTCAAGTGCGGATGTAGGCTCATCCATCAGAAGTACCTCCGGCTGAACTGCCAGTGCTCTGGCAATGCAAAGTCTCTGCTGCTGGCCGCCTGACATACCCAGTGCGCTTTTCTTTAATCTGTCTTTTACTTCATCCCAGATTGCCGCATCGCGGAGAGATTTTTCTACAATATCATCCAGTTTAGACTTGGAACGGATTCCATGGGTTCTCGGTCCATATGCAATGTTATCATAAATACTCATAGGGAAAGGATTAGGCTTCTGGAATACCATTCCCACTCTTTTTCTCAGAAGATTCACATCCATATCTCCGTAAATATCTTCACCGTCAAGCTGTACCTTACCGGTGATCACACATCCCTCAACAAGGTCATTCATACGGTTTAAAGATTTCAGAAGTGTAGATTTACCACAGCCACTCGGCCCGATAAAAGCTGTGATTTCTTTCTCCGGAATTGCCATGTTTATATTCCTCAGCGCATGAAACTTTCCGTAATGTAAGTTCATATTTTCAACTGTTATTTTTTCATTTCCACTCATTTTTCTTATCCTTTCGCAATTCGTTTGGCAACTGCTCCGGACAGGAAATTGATTACAAGAACAAATGCCAGAATAACAACTGCTGTTGCAGATGCCTGATTCATATGAAGGCCCTCACCTGACAGCACATACATATGAAGTGCCAGAGTACGTCCGGAACCCATCAAGTTCTTCGGTACCTCTGCAACTGTACCTGCTGTATAAATCAGGGCTGCTGTTTCGCCGATCACACGTCCGATGGCCAGGATCACACCTGCCAGAATACCAGGTACTGCTGATGGCAGAACAATGGTGAAGATGGTACGAAGTTTACCTGCTCCAAGTCCAAAGCTGGCTTCACGATAAGAATCAGGAACAGATTTCAGGGCTTCTTCCGCAGTACGCATGATCAGAGGAAGAATCATAATTACCAATGTGAAAGCACCGGACAGAAGAGAAAGTCCCCAATGCAGTGCTGTTACGAAAAACAGCATACCGAAAAGGCCATATACAATAGAAGGAATTCCTGAAAGTGTTTCTGCTGTAATACGGATCACATTTACAAGCTTACTTCCTTTTTTCGCATATTCTACCAGATAGATGGCTGCAAAGATTCCCAGCGGTGCTGCGATTACAAGTGAAACAACCGTCAGGATGAATGTGTTGATCAGAGAAGGAAGTAAGGAAAGATTCTCTGAATTATAAGTTAAACTGAACAAGTCTGTTGACAGATACGGTACGCCCTTGACCAGAATATATCCGATCAGAAAGAACAGTAATGCAAATGTCAGGACTGCACCTAAAAGGGTAAGCAATGCAAGAACACCTGATCCCGGATGCTTAATATATGCCTTCATCTGATCTGAGAAAGAAGACTCATTCTGCTTTTTTTCTTTGGACAAATCAATTGCCGCTGCTGTATCAATTTGCATGTTCTGCCCTCCTGTTCAGTAAAGAAAGACTCAGGTTAATGATAAGAATAAAGATAAATAACACAACTGCTGTTGCGATCAGAGCTTCTCTGTGAAGACCTGTTGCATAACCCATCTCAGTGACGATATTTGCAGTCATTGTACGGACACCTTTCAGGATTCCCTGTGGCATTCTCGGCTGGTTACCTGCAACCATTACAACTGCCATTGTCTCACCGATCGCACGACCGATTCCAAGTACTACTGCTGCCAGAATACCTGATTTTGCTGCCGGAAGCATGACAAAAAAGATGCTTCTCTCCTTGGTTGCTCCCAGTGCCAGTGAACCTTCGTAATAACTCTCAGGTACGCTGCGGATCGCAGATTCCGTAACTCCGATGATAGTCGGCAGGATCATCATTCCAAGCAGAACACAGGCTGCCAGCATACTGGTTCCTGTTCCGCCGAAAATCTGTCTGATCAGAGGAACAATGAGAATCAGGCCAAAAAAACCATATACAATAGAAGGTACACCTGCCATCAATTCAATTCCTGATTTCAATGGTCTGTAAATTTTCTTCGGGCAGTAACGTGCCATAAAAACAGAAGTAAAGAGTGCAATCGGCACACCCAGGAGAATGGCACCTGCAGTTACATAGATACTTGCTACGATCATTGGAAGGATTCCAAAAATATCATTTGACGGCTTCCACTTTGTTCCCAGCAGGAACTTCAGCGGACCGATTTTCCCGATAGCCGGGACACCATTTGCAAACAGAAATGCACAGATCAGAAACACTGCCAACACTGAAGTACAGGCTGCGATCAGAAATACACATTTCATTGCTTTTTCTTTAAAGTGGTTCATTCATTACACCTTTCTTTCCCTGTATCAAAAATCATAACCTGTCACTTTTACAGTGATTCTGAAAATATGATTTTCAACATGCAAACAGCCCGCCTGCTGTACTATTTCATTCACAGGCGAACTGCTCTGAAACTAAATCTGTTACATTATTTAGCAAGGTCTTCCCATGTAGTAGTCTCGCCTGTGTATACAGCCTTTACCTGATCGCTTGTAAGTTCATCAACATCATTGTCTTTGTTTACGATAACTGCGATACCATCTCTTGCGATAACTGTAGCTGTAAGACCAAGGTCTTTCTCTTCATCCTTCAGGTCACGGGATGCCATACCGATATCTACTGTTCCTTCTGCTGCCATGTTTACACCTGTTGTGGAATCACTCTGCTGAACTTCTACAGTTACGTCTTTGTTTACTGCTTCATAGCCTTCTGCAAGTTTCTCCATAACCGGTGTTACTGAAGAAGAACCTGCAACTACTACTTTACCGGAAACTCCGTCTGCTGCTTCATAAGCCTTAGCATCTGCTGCTTCTTTGATATAACCGTTGTCCTCTACGATCTTCTGTCCGTCAGAGCTCATAATGTAGTTTACAAAATCCTTTGCTGCATCGCTTTCTTTATCAGATGTAAGGATGTTGAATGGACGTGCGATCTTGTAAGAATCATTGGAAACATTATCTACAGTAGCTTCTACGCCGTCGATCTTAACTGCCTTTACTGTATCATCCAGAGAACCAAGTGAGATATAACCGATTGCATTTTCATCACCTGCAACAGTTGTCATCATAACAGATGTGCTGTTTGTTACACTTGCTTCATCTGTAGTCATATCTACTTTCTCACCGTCTTTTTCTTCTTCAATTCCAAACAGTTCTACGAATGCTCCACGTGTACCGGAACCATCCTCACGGGATACAACTGTGATGTCTCCGCTTGCTGCACTTACGATTGTTGTGAAAGCTGTTGCTCCGATAACTGCTGCTGTAAGGATTGTTGCGATTTTTTTCTTCATGATAATTTTCTCCTCTTCCCATGAGCCATGTTTTTAATATAAAGTGAAAGGCTCATTTCCTTTTTAATATCTTTATGTTTTATAACTTGTTGCCTCATTTACAAGTGCTATTATAGAAATCCAAAGTTAAATGTAAAACCACGCTAAAGTAAAATCTTTGTAAATTGAAAATTTTTGTGAAGGTTGTAAAAACAGGTTCAAGGTGCTATCATAAACTATATCTTCAAGTCCCCACCCACTGCTTATTACTTTTCGCAAGTCAAGCAGGGGACTTACTTGATTCGGTTAAAATTTATACACAGGAGGATTTTATATATGGAAAATTTAAGATGTGAAAAAGCAGTAGAAAAGAAACATAACGGCTATAACTGTGCACAGGCTGTGGCCTGTTCTTTCTGTAAAGAGGCATCTATGGATGAGGATACACTCAAAAAGATCACACAGGGATTCGGTGCAGGTCTTGGCACTATGGCCGGTACATGCGGAGCAATCTCCGGTGCTGCAGTTGTAGCTGGACTTATTAACCAGGACAAAGCAGGAACCTCTCAGACTGTCCGCTCTGTCATGAATCAGTTTAAACAGCAGAATGGAACTGTAATATGTAAAGACTTAAAGGGTGTGGAAACCGGAAAGGTAATCCGCTCCTGTGATGACTGTGTCAGAGATGCGGTGAAATTCCTGGAAGACGCATTAAAATCAGAAAATTGATTTCAGGCAGATATTCGCAATGCATAAATACCAACGCAAAAGAGGCTATACACTCATAACGTGCATAGCCTCTCTCAATTTCAAATTTTCTCAGTTCCCTATTAACTTTATATCAGTAAGTTTCTTTTACTACCTGTTCACAGTCATCTGCTGTTCCTGAACTTTTTTTATTTCCTCCAGAGACAGATTCAGCATCTCAGCAACCTCTTCCGGAGTTTTTCCACTCATAAGAGCTCCAAGAATCATTCCCTCATGGCGTCCTTGTTGTATTCCTTTTTGTTCTCCTGTACGCATTCCTTTTTCATAAATCCTATCTCCAAATCCTGTCATTTTGCTCGCCTCCTTCTGAAATGGTTCTGACCATTTTATATGTGAATATTTTTGTATCCTGTTTATATCACCGTCAAATATTCCGTTCAAATACTCAAATATTCCGTTTTCTTCTGGTTCTTTTCCCTGTCGGATCATAATTACCGTTAAGAGATCATATTCATCCTCTGGTTCATCTGCTATCCCTATGATATCCTTCTTCGAAAAAGAATATTCCGTCAACGTATTTTGCAGTTTCTTTGGCACATCCTCCGCACAGATCCATATGGAATAACATTTCTCCAATTTTGAATAATCCGTGGTCTGTGTAATCATACTTAGCTGGGAGGAAAGGTCTCTGGCTACATAATATACTGCACGTTTTAATATAGGATATGACGGATTACTTGGTCGGTAGCTTTTCTGTGCTTCCATATCAATATGTAAATTCACTCTTATCTTCTCTGTAGATAATTTAGGATTTATTATTTTAAACCGAATATCAAATCGTACCAGCTTCTCCACCAGAGACGACAATTCACTGTCTTCCTTTGTTAATCTCAAATCCCTTTCTATGTTTGGTATATCACTTACGAAATCATCTTTTGTAATAGAAGAAATATCTAAACACTGTAGAATTTCTTCCTGTGAGCACGTTTTAAACTCCGACACTGTCATCTGCAGGATAGGAACAATAATCTCTTTATTACTCATAAGCTGTTTCATTCCTGCATCATACTCTGCGCCAGTCACTCCAGACGTATATACGTCCATCTTCGTCTCATCACGCATGATTTCTCCTCTCCGGGGAACTGAGACTGTTTTTTCTTTTGTATATGGATATATTAACATGAAAACCTGAACCTTACAATTCTTCCATAACATTCTCTTGCAAAATCGCCCTTTCCAATTTATGATATATCTATCTGGAACAATAATGGAGGAAGTAATTACCTGTAAATAGTTACGATAAATCTATACGAGGAGAATGTCTATGAAAGTTTTAGTTTACCGCAAATGCAGTACCTGCATGAAAGCTCTGAAATGGCTGGATGAACACAATATCAGTTATGAAGAACGGGCTATTAAAGAAGAAAATCCTACTTACGAAGAACTGAAGAAATGGTACGCAAAAAGTGGTCTTCCACTGAAGAAATTCTTTAATACAGGCGGAATGATCTATAAGGAAATGGGATTGAAAGATAAGTTAAAGGATATGTCTGAAGATGAACAGCTGAGGCTTCTTGCCACAGACGGAATGCTGGTGAAACGACCGCTGGTGATCGGGGATGACTTTGTACTTACCGGATTCAGGGAGAAAGAATGGATTGAGGCTATGCACGTGTGATGTGCATAGCCTCTCCTTTCATTTTCTTCGTATCTGATAATAAAAGTTGCTTATATGGATATGATGTTCCTGGCACCAGCATTTATCAGAAAGGCCACTGGACCGGCATTCCTGGATCAGATCCAGCCATTCTTTATCTGTACGTCTTGGATTTCTTTTAGGCATAAAAATTCAACTCCTGTTTTTTATTTGGAGTGGGATTAGCACAGGTACCAGAAGAACTGAAGTGAAATGGTCCTAAGTGCAAAAAACTGGAAAGGTTATAGAGATACCACTCCTTAGAGGGATTATCTCATAAATTTAGGATACTGAAAAACCGGTGGATTATTCATCGCTTACCTTCAACACGACTGGTCACCCAAAAGCATTGGAGGCTCGCTACAAGGCTCACTGGCGATTACCTTGACCAGACTTTCACTGGCAAACTGATAACAGCTTGCAGAACACACGACTTTCACTCTTTAGGAACGTGCGCCGCCAGGCGCACATAGAAAATTTAAAAAGGCTACTGCACACTTTATAGTGCAATAGCCTTTTTACTCATTTTAATTAAATTACAAAATTTCTCAGATATTTTGTGCTAATTTTAACAGATTTTATCTTTTCATCCAGCGAAGCTTCAAAAGCACGGTCTTCTATTTCTATGCAACCATATCCATCAAACTGAATGTCTGTTAATGCTGAAACATATTTTGCCCAGTTTACATCCCCTAAGCCAGGGATCTTAGGTGTCATATAATCCAAAGGATATGCCATTACTCCGGCTTCCTTCAATTTATCCTCATAGACTTTTATATCTTTAAAATGTACATGAAAAATCTTATCTTTAAATTCATATAACGGCTTGATATAATCCATTTTTTGCCAGATAAAATGGGATGGGTCATAATTGATACCTAACATAGGACTGTCCAAAATTTCAAATACTTTTCGCCAGATCACAGGTGAGGTCATTAAATTTTGTCCACCTGGCCATTGATCTTGTCCAAATAACATCGGGCAGTTTTCAATTGCTATTTTTACATTTTCCTGTTCAGCTAATTTCAATATTGGCGGCCAAATTTCTCTCATAAGCAGCAAATTGTCTTCAACATTCTTACTTTGGTCACGTCCTATAAAAGTCGTTACCATATTGACACCTAATTTTGCTGACGCACAAATTACCTTTTTTAAATGTGATACTGCACGGTTTCTTTTCTCAATATCTCCATCCATAGTATTCGGGTAATAAGCCAAAGAAGAAGTTTCGATTTTTTTCTTCTTTGCATAATCTAGGATATGACAACAATATGCTTCATCTGTTAAGACTTTTTCGACATTTATGTGACTCACGCCAGCATATCTTCGCTCTGCTTTTTCCACAGGCCAACATGCAACTTCCACACATTCCAGTCCTGCATCTGCCACCAGATCAATTAATTTTTCATAATCGACATCGTCGTATATGGCACTTACTAATCCTAATTTCATTTTATTCCCTCATTCACTGTCTGATTTTCACTGTATGACCACATTCAGAAGCTTCTATACTTGCGAAAACTGCTCTCATTGCGGATAATACACTTTTTCCACTAATTACAGGTTCTTCATTTTTAACAATAGATTCTACAAATGCATCAATAATTCCAGATTTTGTCTGATTATCATTAGTCTGAATCTTATCAATATCATATAATACTTTTTCAGCATCTTTCGTAATGATTTCAATAGCAAATTGGGGATTGGAATATATTTTCATAATTCCCTCTGTTCCATAAAGTACCGTAGAATTATCTTCTTCTCCATAATAAGACCAACTTGCTGTCATCGTTCCTACAATTCCGTTGTTCATTGTATATATGCAGATTGCATTATCGTCCACCCCGATAAAGTTACCTACTGCATCTTTTTTATCTAGTGTTCCAACGAATGCTCTTGTCTCTGCTACTGTTGTATCCAACAAATACTGTATCAGATCAGTTTTATGAATTCCTAAATCAGCCATTGCTCCCATTGCAGCTCTTTTTTTATCAAAAAACCAACTGGATTTTCCAGGATCTATGCTCCATGTCTCAGGTCCGCAATGTCCAAAGGTTGTTTTAAATGTTCTGACTGTTCCAATTGCACCATCTGCAATTAATTGTTTTGCCTTCACATGTGCCTTTGCAAGTCTCTGATTCTGACCAATCATAAGAAACTTTCCATTTTCAGACGCTGCTTTTACCATTTTCTCACAGTCTTCCAATGTCGTTGCCATTGGTTTTTCGCAAAGAACATGTTTTCCACAATTTAATGCCTGAATAGAGATTTCCGCATGGGCATTATTTGCCACACAGATACTAACTGCATCAATTTGTTGATCTGCTAATAATTCTTCTACTGAAGAATATGCTGTTGCATCATATTGACTGGCAATTTCAGATGCTCTTTCAAAATTCAGATCATATACTCCGATAATCTTACAGTCTTTGTTTCCTGCATATTCAGGAAGATGTCTGGTCTGTGCAATTTTCCCACACCCTATTACGCCTATTCTTACCATATTTTCCCCCCTCCGGTTTTATCAGACACTTTTCTCCAGTGTCTTCATATAGTTGATTGCCTGTTCCGCATATTTATCCATCAAATGAGACTTTGTTTCAAGATCTCCGGACTCATATGGATTGGCTAATCTCGGCATAAATTCCATGGTCAATGGTCCTTTATAACCGATATCTCGGAGCACATAAAACATTTCCTTAAAATCTGTCTTTCCAAGTCCTGCTGCCTCACGTGTATTATCTGCAATATGTACATGAATCAGCCGATCTGCAATCATTCTCAGGCTTGCTCCAATATTATTTTCTTCCAAACTCATATGAAACATATCTGCCATAATCCAGACAGCCGGATGATTCATTTCACATACAAATTTGTATGCTTTTGTTAAAGTATTCAAAAAGTATGTTTCATATCGGTTGATGGCTTCTATTGCAAGTTTTACATTTTTAGATGCAGCATAATCTGCAGCAATTTTCAGATTCTTTTTTGCATTTTCCCACACTTCATCATATGTATAGCCTTCCAGAAGCGCAACTCTTCCCACAGGAGAAGGCACCACAATTATATAAGGAGCACCCACTTTGACAGCAAAATCAACGCTGTCTTTAATATATTGGATCGCTGTATTTGCACACTCCGGATCTCTGGATGTCAGATCTCTTTCTTCTGGAAAGATACCACACAACGATGTGCATTCCATTTCGTATTTTTTTAATAACGAAACCATTCTTTCCTGATCAATTGTATACGGCTCTGCTGCAAATTCTATTCCATCATAACCATTTTTTTTCAGTCTCTGAAAACTGTATTCTATATCTTCGTTTCCTACAATCCATTGTGTCATGCTATATTTATACATAACCTTTTCACCTCGACTTTGTGCTTTTAGTTCTCATCCGGATATAAGATAACCTCTAAACCAACACCTTTTCTCATAGCATCCAGTCCCTCTGCGAATTTAGACATCGGGAGCTTATGTGTGATTATCTTTTCAACAGGAATGATTCCTGCTTCCAGTGTCTTTACCGTTCTGGACATAATATAGTTTCCGATATAGTTACCAAAAATGCTCAATCCTTTTGACACAATATCGTTTTGGCAAATTGTTTCATTTACAGCTCCGTTCTGACCCATTAATACAATTCGTCCACCTTTACATGTATTTACAATTGCATCATTAATCAAAACACCCACTGCATCTACAGAAATGTCTACGCCGCGTCCACTTGTAATTTTAGCAATTTCTTCAGCAAGATTCTGTTTTGTTGGGTCAATAATAATGTCTGCTCCGCAATCCATTGCATATTTTGCTCTATATTCTGAAGGTTCTGAAACAATGATTTTTCCTGCACCATTTGCTTTCATCAGCATAATGAAATACAGTCCAATTGGACCACCGCCAAGAATTAATACCGTTTCTCCCGGGAGAACTCTAACCCAATCCATAGCTCCCATTACACATTTTACCGGCTCAGCAAAGATTGCCAGATCTTTATCCATATCATCTGGAATTTTCGTTAATGCTACTTCTGGAGCAACAAAATATTTTGCAAACACTCCATCACAGGTTACACCCATTACTTTTTCATTTTCACACATGTTTGCTTTTCCCTGTCGGCATGATTCACAGTATCCGCATGGAATATTCGGTACCAGAACTACTCTGTCTCCTACTTTCAGTCCTTCTACACCATCTCCGATTTCTCTTACAGTTCCTACACACTCATGTCCAAGGATACTTCCCTTTGTTCCAATAAATCCAGGAGGGTTTCCAAGTACATGCACATCTGTACCACAAATACTTGCTGCTTCTACTTCTACCAATACATCATTTACTTTTTTAATTTCAGGTACTGATCTTTCCTCATATGTCCAAGTTGCTAAATCTTTAAATACAATCGCTTTCATTTTTTTGTCACAGTAATTTCTACTGTATCCTCCTCTCTGTAAATAATCACAAATTAATTTGTAGCTGCATTGCGGTTATCCATAATAACTGCCGCAAGTATAATGATTCCCTTAATTACTTTTTGCCAATAGCTGGATACATTTATCATAGTAAGTCCATTTGTCAGTACTCCGATAATCAGCACACCCAGGACAACTCCCCAAAGTTTGCCTTTTCCTCCAGACATACTGGTTCCTCCCAGCACAACCGCTGTAATAACATCCATTTCTGACCCTTCGCCTGTTGCCGGTAATCCACCGCCAAGTCTTCCTGCCAGAATGATTGCCGCAAATCCATTTAAAAATCCGGCAATTACGTATACAGTAATGCGAATTTTGTCTACATTGATTCCTGACCATTTTGCAGCCTGTGCATTTCCTCCACATGAATAAATATATCTTCCAAATCGTGTATGTTTTACCAAAATCATTCCCAAAATTAAAACAATGATCATAAAAATAACTGGAAGCGGAATCAGATTAAACACATAGCCTGTACCTAAAAATGTAAATTTCGGGTTTGTTACACCTATTGGTGATCCTCCTGTAATAATATATGCAAATCCCCTGCATATACTCATTGTAGCTAATGTTGTAATAAATGCTGGTACACGAAATTTTGCTGTGAAAATTCCATTGAACAGTCCAATTGCAATTCCGAGTGCTAAGGCTACAATTAACGTTAAACATGTACTTTCTGTTGTTTTAAATACAATTGCACTAATAACGCCTATAAACGCATACATTGAACCTACTGACAGATCAATATCCCCTAAAAGAATGATCATGAACATACCTAGGGAAGATATTCCGGTAATGGAAACCTGTCTGAGCACATTAATCATATTTGAAGTAGTAAAAAAGTTTTGCGTCATAAAGGCAAAAATTATCAATTCTGCCGCTAATAGCAGCACAAGTGTCAGCTGTCGTATCATTTCAACTCTTATTGATACTCCGCTTTCTGTTTTTCTATTCGTTTTATTATTCATTTTTTCCCTCAACTTATCGCAGCATGCATTATTTTTTCCTGGTCATAATCCTTCGTCTGACCATCTAATGTTATCTTTCCATCGTGCATAACAATGACTCTGTGACTTACTCTTAAGATTTCCGGAAGATCTGATGAAATCATTATGATACTAACACCCTGATCTGCCAGTTTTCTCATAATATCATAGATTTCTGCCTTGGCTTTTACATCAACGCCTCTCGTTGGCTCATCCAGAATCAGCACATCCAAGTCTAATGACAGCCATTTTGAAATCACCACTTTTTGCTGATTTCCACCACTTAATCTTCCTACAATCTGTTGTCCTCCACGTGTCGCTATCGACAGCGCATTGATATAATGATCTGTGATTTGTGCTTCTTCTCGATCTGATTTCAGCAGCCAGGGCAAATCTTTTAATTTTACAACTGTCAAATTATCCTGCACATTATGCTTTAGAACCAGTCCCAGCTGTTTACGATCTTCTGGTACCATTCCTATTTTATTATTGATTGCATCTTTTGCTGACTTAAGATTTAATACTTTACCATCTTTTTTTATTGTTCCACATGGACTTCTGTCAATGCCAAACAAAACTCTTGCCAGTTCTGTCCTTCCGGCACCTACCAATCCAAATATACCAGTAATTTCACCTTTATATGCTTTGAAACTTATAGGGTCTTTATACTTTGAAGTGATCACATTTTCTGCTTCAAGTACAATTTCACGATTTTCATCTATTTTATATTCTGAATAATTTTCTTTAAATTCTCGCCCTATCATCAATTGAATCAGTTTTTGTTCAGTAGTATCTTTAATATTTAGAGTGTCGATTTTTTCACCGTCTCTAAATACTGTTACTCTGTCTCCGATTTCAAATATCTCTTCCATTCTATGAGAAATATAAATAATGCTGATACCTTCTTTTTTCAGTTTAGCGATCAGCTTAAAGAGCGTTCTTACTTCTCTTTCTGAAAGACTTGACGTAGGCTCATCCAATATAATGATTTTTGCATTATGTGACAGACATTTTGCAATTTCTACACATTGTTTCTGTGCTGTAGAAAGATTTTCAACAAGCTCTGTTGGTGGTGCATCAATCTCCACCATTTCCATCCATTTCAGAGCATCCTGATTCATTTTATTCCAATCAATAAGTCCTTTTTTCACCGGTTCATAGCCCATAAATATATTTTCGGCTATCGTCATATTTTCCATCAGGTTGAATTCCTGGAATACCATGCTTATTCCTTTTTCCAATGCCATTTTAGGATTTGAAAAAGCAATTTCTTCCAAATTTCCTTTTCCGTCATCCAGGTATATGTTTCCTTTATCCTGTTGGTAAACACCCGTTATAATCTTCATTAAAGTCGACTTTCCAGCTCCATTTTCTCCCATAAGAATATGTGTCTCTGCACTGTCTAATTCAAAATCGACATTTTTCAAAATTGGTACATGGGAAAATGATTTGGAGATTCCGGTAGCTTTTAATATTGTTTTTTTCACTTTTTCGTCCCTCAAGCTATATTTTGATAATCTGTGGTCAGATTCCAACTGCCCACAGATCATCTGTTATATATTTTGTTCTAAACAAGGAAGGAAACTTTTATTCTGAAGAATGTAGCATACCTTCTTTTATTTGTTCAGATATTCCTCATTTCTTTCAATAATTTCTGCGCAATTATCTGCAGTTACTAATTCACATTCAATTGCAATATCTTCCACCTTTTCTCCGTCAAGATATTTTACTGCATTCTCAAGAGCTTTATATCCCATTGTATATGGATCCTGAGAAACTGTAGCAACCAGGTTAGTTCCATTCTGGATAGCTTCCATAACTTCCCCATCTGTATCAACTGCAACTACATTAATATCTGAACGATTTAATGACTGTGTCGCTGCATATGCTCCCAGTGCCATTTCAGCGTTTGCGCCCCATACAAATTTGATATCACCATTTGCCTGAATGATACTTTCTGTTGCTGCCAGAGATGAACTTCTGTCTGCATTACAATCCTGTTCTGAAACAATTTTTATATTAGGATACTTTTCTTCCATTTTATCTTTGAATCCTTTTGCTCTGTCAGCAGTTGCAGATGCTGCCGGCCATGTCAGAATTGCAATCTCGCCTTCTCCATTCATTTCAGTTCCTATATAATCTGCTGCAATCTCTCCAATGCCGTAATTATCGGAGCTTACAAAACTTGCCACATCCACGCCTTCAATACCAATATCGCATGTTCCAACTGCAACACCTTTATCCTGTGCTTCTTCGATAACCGGAACAATTCCTTCTGAATTACATGGTCCTACAATGATGTAATTTGTTCCCATCTCAACAAAATTTTCTATATCTGCTACTTCCTGCTGCAGATCCCCATCTGCATATTTATAATTAAATTCAACTCCAAGATCTTTTGCTGCATCCTGCATTCCAATTGTTTTAATTTCCCAGTGTTCTACAGCACCGTATCCATGGGAAGCAGAAATAACATATCCATCTGATTCTGCTGATACTGTCATTGCTCCACATAATACCATTCCCATTGTTAACATTCCGATTACCATTTTTCTTTTCATTTTCAAGCTCTCCAATCTTTTAATTTATGAAAATAATTTTTTCAGATATGTAATAGACTCTTCTGTGTACTGATCATAGAATTCTTCCTGTACAATTCCGCTAAATGGATTTGCTGCTGCTGGTAAGAGTTCCATAGAAATCCATCCATTATAATCAATATCTTTTAATGCCTGTGCAATTTCTTCAAAATCAATATGACCTCTTCCAGGTGCTGCTCTGTTACTGTCTGCAATGTGGAGATAATACAATTTCTTTCCTACATTTCTAATTGCATCTCCCATGTTGCTTTCCTCAATGTTCATATGGAATGTGTCACCCATGACACCAACATTCTCCAGTCCTACTTCATTAACCATTTTGAGTGCCATATCAAGTTTTGTTATCAAATATGTTTCATATCGATTCCATGCTTCTAATGTAAGACGAATATTATTCTTTAAAGCATATTCTCCGGCTTCTTTCAGTCCTTCTACTGCCCATTTCCAAGCTGTTTCAAATGGTGCATCAGCGTCAATTTTCATATTCGCTGTCACCTGTGTACTAATTGATTTTGCTCCAATCGCAACAGAAAAATCCACGCACTTCTTCATATATTCTACTGCCTGTTTTCTGATTACTGGATCATCTGAAACAAAATCTCTTTCATTTGTAAAAATTGCACAGATAGAACTGGCTTCAATATTATTCTCTTTCAAAAGTCTGCAGATTTCAGCTGTATCAAATTGATCTGGTTCACCTACAAAATCTACACCATCATAGCCAAATTTTGCCAGTCGTCTGATTCCGTCTGCAATATTCTCACCGGCGTATACCAGTGTGTTGTAAGAAATTTTTACGTTCATTTTCTTCCTCCTTGTTACGTTTTTCATTTCTTTGTGTAACACCATGATATATTGTTTCACTGTTTAAGTCAATCAAAATCTCGTCTCATTGTTCATTTTCGTTGTTTTATACTTTTTTTAAACTGTTTTTTGTTTATTTTGCCGTATCATGGCACCTGTTTCATGTAACATTTTCATGTAGTTACATTTTTTATTTCATGTAGTTACATTTTTTTTATTTATTCCTTTTACATTTTGCAATTTTATGCTATAGTAGTATTATAACTTATCAATATACGGAGGAATGTATGCAATCTAAAAAAATTACAATCCGTGATGTTGCAAAAGAGGCTAATGTATCTATTGCAACTGTATCACGCGCATTAAATAATAACTGTCATGTTAAAAAAAATACTTTGGATTCTATTTTTCAGGCAATAGAAAAACTTGGCTATCAATATGGTGAAACAAAATTATCCGATAATACACCATCTGCTTATCCTACCGGCACGCTTCCTCTTACTCAATCAGATGAGCAGACTGATAAAATTCTCCTTATGAATATTCCGGATATGTCAAATCCCTTTTATTCAAAAATTATTGACGGTGTTTTATCATCTGCAAATATGCGCTCTATGTCTGTCGTTTTTACATCGTTTAAATTTAGCTCTGATAACGTAGACAAATTTATTCATATGATTCATCGTTTAAAAGCAAATGGCGTGATTACTTTAAATAGTATTTCTCCATCAGCATTAAAGCTAATTACTTCCCATGTTCCAGTCGTACAATGTTGTGAATATTTTGACAATCCGTATGCCTCCTACGTAGGAATTGATGATTTTGCATCTACCGAACTCGCATTAAACTATTTTCTTTCAATTGGGCGAAAAAAAATAAGTATTATAAATGGACCTATTGAATTTAATTATGCAAGAATACGTCTCGCTGCATATAAATCCATTATGGCTTCTGCTAATATTGATTATCCTTCTAACTGGATTATCCAGTTGCCAGAATTAAATCATGATCTTGCTTTTACATCAATTGTGCAGGTTCTGTCTTCACCAAACCCACCAGACTGCTTTTTCGCCATTTCAGATAATCTGGCTGCTGCTGCTATAAAGGCAGTACAATACTGTAATTTAAAAGTTCCTTCAGATGTTCTTGTCATTGGATTTGATAATACAAATATTTCTCAATTGTCAACTCCATCTATTACTACGATCAAACAGCCTTGTTCTCAACTTGGATATCTTGCTTCTGAACTTCTGATTGAAAAAATCAATAATCCAGATACCGAAATTAAGCAAGTTCAACTACCCACTGAATTAATTATTCGTGAATCTACATCACAGGAATAAATACAAAAAAGACAGTGATTTCGCGCAAACATGAAATCACTGTCTTTTCTTATACATATTTTCAGTCAAAGATTCTCATAATATCCTGATATCGATTCACTACTCGATAAATCTCTACACTGTGAGCACATCTTAAATTCCGGTACTGTCATCTGCAGAATTGGAATAATAATCTCCTTATTACTCATAAGCTGTTTCATTCCCGCATCATATTCTGCACCATTTACTCCAGACGTATATACGTCTATTATTGTCTCATCACGCATGATTTCTCCTCTCCAAAGGAACTGGAACTGTTATTCTTTTGTATATAAATATATTAACATGCAAGTCTTTCTCTTGCAATTCCTTCATAATACTTATTCTATCCAAATATAATTGAAAAAGATACTACTCTGTATCATCTAATACATTTTGCAGAGCTAAAACACATGAATAATGGCTTGCAAATATGCCACAACAAATAGTAACATTTTCTTGCAAAATCCTCTTCAGCAATTTATGATAGATGTATCTAAACTGTTTTACGAAAGGTATTGCTACTATGAAGCTTGCACTCGCCCAAATATCTATGGCCTCAAATATGCAGGAGAATCTGGAAAAATCTTTGTTATTTTGTGATCAGGCAAATGGAACTGATTTACTGTTTTTCCCAGAGATTCAGCTTTCTCCATTTTTTCCTCAGTATGAAAAAAGGAACGTTGACTGCTATTGTCTTCAGCCTGATTCTGTGAAAATCTCAAAATTAAAAGAAAAAGCAGCACAGCATCACTATTATCTGTCACCTAATGTCTACCTGGAGCGTCAGGGAAAAAGATATGATACTTCCCTGTGGATTACACCCGATGGACAGTTAGCAGATACTGCCCAGATGATTCATATCGCACAGGCAAAACAGTTCTATGAACAGGACTACTACACTCCTTCCGATACAGGATTTAAAGTATTTGACACACCCTTCGGAAAAATAGGAATCGTCATCTGCTATGACAGACATCTCCCGGAAAGTATCCGCACCTGCACGCTGAAAGGAGCCGATCTGATCATTATTCCCACTGCCAACACGAAAGCAGAGCCAATGGAAATGTTTGAATGGGAAATGCGTGTCCAAGCTATGCAGAATCAGGTGTTTATTGCCATGTGTAATCGCGTCGGAAGAGAAGACGCCATGGATTTCTCCGGTGAATCACTGGTTATTCATCCAAGTGGTGATATTCTTGCAAAAGCAGATGATTCCGAACAGCTTCTCACCTGTGAGATCAATCTCCAGGAAACATCCCAATTAAGAAATAAAATACCTTATCTGAAAACACGCAGACCTGAATGTTATTTATAAGGAGGGACCTCATCATAAATCATGTGGAAATGCCGTTAAGTCTGTAGGAGGATACCATGCACATGCAGCCTGTGCTCTGCTTGATTTTTCCAGATGTTCTCCTACATCTAAACCTGAAGCATTATCCAGTGCTGCCATACATGTAAGATAACCTCCTGCCGATTCTCCCATAACGCCAATCTTTTCCTCATCAATATTGAACCTTTCTGCATAAGCTCTCAGATAACGTATAGCCGCCTTTACATCCTGAATCTGCGTTGGATATTTTCCTTCATTAGATGTACGATATTCATCCAATCACTGCTACTTTTTACCCATTGTTTCATTTCCTCCTTGTGTTTGCTTTCTGTTTGTTTATGGGTATATTTTAGCAACAAAAAAAGAGAAACTCTCTCTAAAAACGGAAACGGCACATTTTAATGACCTTATTATAAACAAATTTCTTTTCTTTTTCTATCCAGGTCAAAAAAATTAATACTTTTTTTGACCTGGACAGAAGACAAACTCTTACTCTGCCAATAACACCTTACATCTTTTCTTATAACAGGCAATTCCATATTTTACAACATTCTCCATACCATCCCCAAGTAGTGCTGCCTCATAATGCTTTTCCTCAATCTGTTGGATTGCCTTATTGCAGGCAGAATCAAATGCTGCATCTTCTGCATATTTGATTTCCACTACAATACCAGTCCGGCTCTCTGGAACTTCAATGAGAATGTCACTGTATCCTTCTCCGGACTCTGCGTTAGATTTCACCAGCCAGTTTTCCTTATATCTGAGAAGTCCCAGAATCATTCCATGGTAAAAATTCTCCTTTTTCTCTCTGCCAGATGTGTCCCGAATACTGATAGTATTCCAGAGATATTCATTCAGAAGCTTTTCAATTTTCACAGCGTCTTTCTGTGGAAAAGCCTGACAGAAAGCTTCCAGTGTCCCTGTATCCTTCCTTGATGACTTACGGAACCATTCCCGAATCTGCGTTATAAATAATTCTCTGATTTCTCTGTTAGGAATTGCCAGACGATATTTCCTACCGTCTACTCTGCCTCTCTGAGTCAGATAACCGGTAGTAAATAATACGCTCCACAGATTTTCTATCGACTGATCCAGCTCACTATAGGTCAGTTCCTGATGAATCTCTTTTATAACCTCGTCACCTGCAATCAGGCTCTCAACCTCATTTTTCGTAACACTGTCTGCTTTGTCAATCAAACGACGTACAATGGCATTTCCGCTGGTATTAGACCAATAATTCTGAGGATATGCATCTTCATCTGCCCGCAGATCGTCACAGAAATTAATCACATCCCAAGGACAATATACATCCGTTTTTCCAAAACGATAACCGTCATACCATTCTTTCATTGTTTCATAATGTTCTTCCAGATCATAATATGCCAGCATTTCTTTAACTTCTTTGTCTGTAAAACCGAAATATTCGTCAAACTGTGCATTTGTAATTGTAAGTGTTTTCAGATTATTAAGTCCTGTAAAAATACTTTCTTTTGAAATCCTCAGACATCCCGTCAGCACTGCAAAGTACAGACTCGGATTCGTTTTTAAAGCATTTCCAAACATTACACGAAGAAGCGATACCATCTGATCATAGTACCCATACTGAAACGCTTTATCCAGAGGAACATCATATTCATCTATAAGAAGAATTACGTTTTTTCCATAATGCCTGCAAAGTAAGTCTGACAAAGTTTTCAGACTGGTACCCAATACATCATTTGTCATGGCAAAAAGACTGCCTGTACCTTTTCCTATTTCTGTAAGCTGCTGATAAATGTCTTTATCTTTATCAGATAGTCTGTCACTTTCCAGAAGAAATCCGAAGCGCAAAGCTTCCTGTCCTATAATATATTTCATTGCTGCCAAAGCTTCCTGAAATGTCTGTCCCTCTACGCCTTTAAGGCTAATAGAAATCACCGGAAACTGCCCCATATATTCCTGGCACAGTTCTTTTTCCTCTGAGATCTTCAGACCATCAAACAGTGTCTTATCACAACCAATTTCAAAAAATGTCTGCAGCATAGACATATTGAGACTTTTTCCAAATCGTCTCGGTCGGGTAAACAGATTTACTTCTGCCCAATTTTTCAAAAGCTCGACCAACAGACCTGTTTTATCTATATAGTAAAAGTCATGCTGAACCAGTTTGTTAAAAGAATCGACTCCTACCGGCAGTTTCTTTTTATTGCTCATCTGTTTACACTCCTCTCTGAAAATGGTACTGTTCACTCCATGCCCAGCAACCTAAAAATACATTTCTTCCATTCATTCTTTTCCTTATCTTAACATCCCCAAAAGACAATAGCAAGGATTCTATTTTAGTAGCTTCAACTACAAAAAAGAGATCGTTACTGTTCACTCCGTTCACGGTAACGTAGCCACTGGGACGGAAAGTCATTCATTCATAACCGATTTATGATTTATCTGGCAGGAAGTATAGATTTCCTTAATTTTCTCAGCTATCTGCTGTAATTTCTGGGCACGATGTCCGAAGATTCTCAATGCCAGATCACCCGTAGTCAGGCGGGTAACACCGCCGTCTACTTCTGAATCTTCATCCAGAATCTGCCAGATCTTTTCCTTCAGTTCTGATGTTCTATCCAGACCATCCGCGTCACCTCTGTCACATAGTTTAGACAGAAACAGGTTTGCCATATGTGTGAAACCCTCGTACAACCCGATTCCTTCCATCGGCATTTTGCCCGGTTCATATCTGGTGTTGTCTCTGTAGATCAGTTTTTCTCCCCGGTACAGCAATACCTTTGAGGAAAATCTGCGATACTGAAATCGTTCCTCATGTGCATTTCGACCACAGGAAATGATCTCCAGCAAAAACAATTTCGAAGTTTCATCTTCCAGATGAATCGTCATTTTGCTGTCAAAAGCAGACTGTGCAAAAGGGATTACAGGCTGAGGATAATAGTATAATGCAGCATTTTTATCTACCTGCACTTCTATGGTACGGCTGGCAGAGCCTTCATCCATCTTGTGAATCTTCTCGAAAGACTGGGACAGAATCTCCAGGTCTGCACCTTCTTTTACATGGTAGGAAAATTCCTGTGAATCTCCTGCCATGATTCCGGCAGATGCGCAGAGAGGCATGATCTGGATTCCTCCATTTTCCTTTTCAAAAGGTGTCATGATCTTGTATGGTGCTGTAAAAGACAGGTCTTCCAGAATGGTTTTTCCATCTTTCAGTGCGGCGCAGGCACTGATACGGGAAACTTTTCCAAATTTGTTATCCATAGGCTTTCTTTACATTCCTTCTAAGAGTACATTCTTCTTAATCCATTCCACTACTTTATCCACGTTCTCATCTCCGCGGATATTTGTGAACTGGAATGGTCTGTCACCGCGCATTTTTCTGGAGTCTCTTTCCATTACTTCGAGACTTGCACCTACATATGGAGCCAGGTCGATCTTGTTGATGACAAGGAGATCAGAGCGTGTGATTCCAGGACCGCCTTTACGTGGAATCTTATCTCCTTCTGCTACATCAATGACGAAGATGGTTGCATCTACCAGTTCCGGACTGAATGTTGCAGACAGATTATCTCCACCACTTTCGATGAAAAGAAGTTCAATATCAGGGAAACGCTCCATCATCTCATCTACTGCTTCCAGATTCATGGAAGCGTCTTCGCGGATCGCTGTATGAGGACAGCCGCCTGTTTCCACACCAATGATACGCTCTACCGGAAGAACACTGTTCTTTGCCAGAAACTGTGCGTCTTCCTTTGTATAAATATCGTTTGTGATGACGCCGATGCTGTAATCTTTTGCCATCTTTCTTGACAATGCTTCAATAAGTGCTGTTTTTCCGGAACCTACAGGTCCGGCAACTCCGATTTTTACATATGACATACCGATTTCCTCTTTTCTACTTTACTTGTTGATAGCTTCTTATAATCTGTTCGCTAATTTTCCACATATAAATTTTTAAGATTTCATATTATGCACATGATTCTATTTCTATTCACATTTTAGCCTGGAAAAACTAATGTCAGATTCAAACTACGACATATATAACCTGGAATAGAGTTTCTCATGCTGGATTCCTCTGATATCAAATCCCGGCGCAGAGAGACACATATCTTCTTCACTTCTTGTCATCACATCTTTTAATATCTCGTCAAATTCTCCATAACAGCCACTTAGCAGCTGCTGCCCGGATGTCTGACTCAATGGAATTGTTTTTACACAGTTTGTCACAATAGCTGAGGTCTGTGCATAGAGATAATGCGTTAAGGCTTTCTCCAGCGGAATCTGCATTTCTGCGCAGAAAACTCCGTAAATACAGCAATGATTTACTGCTTTTCCTTTTCGTGCATCCAGATATTCTCTGAAAATCCCGTTTTCACTGATGGATAATCCAAGTTTCTCAATGGTTTTTGCGAAACGGGAACCCATTTTTCTGGCTGCCTCTCTCTGCTCCATAGGAATTCTTGATGCTTCCAGAAGTTCTTCCAGATATAGAAGTTCTTTCAGGTCTTTTTTCTCAGCCGCTTCATAGGCTAGTCTGGCTGCCAGAAGCTCTGTGTATGCAAGATTCCATTTGATTTTGTGCGTAATATATTCTCTGGCTGTGTCTACATCGTGGACAATTCCCCGCTGGATATAAGTCTCCAGTCCCTGTGAATGAGAATAGCCTCCGATTGGAAATAACGCATCATTTACCTGCAGTAAATAAAATTGTTTTTCTGACATGAAGAACCTCCATAATAATTCATTTGCATATTGATTATCCAGATAAATTTAGTGATGATGATTATGAATACTTGCAGAAATTCTCCTGTCAAAGTCCAGCTTCAGCACTTCTTTCTCCGCCTGAACTCCATGGATTTTCTGAAGCATAACAAGCATTGGCTCGTTATAGATCGTGATAAACGTATCATTCTCTCCCCAGAAAAGCGGTGCATGTCTGTTTCCGATTTCGTAGCAGACTTTTGCAGACATTTTCTCATGTCCCGGAGTCAGAGAAACACGGATAACTTCGCATGGCGGTGTATTTACCACTACAAGCTTCTCATCATCTGCGTAGATCACATCATCCTGATACAGACCTCTGGCGAGAATGGAATCGTCCATTCGGATTCCCACTTCTGTTCCTTTGTCTGTTATTTTTTTATGTATTTTCTTAAATGCTTCGTGCCATTCAATATCTACATATTCTATGGTTTTTCCTGTAGTATCAAAATCATGAAGCTTTCCTAAAACCTGTTCACACAGCATTATTTTCGACCTCCTGAATCCGATAAAAATTTCTTATCAGATTTATTTTTTACCAAATCTGAAGTAACATCATAACTCCAGGAACCCATGCAGTTACGATTCCTTCAAATACCTGAAGATATGGAACGAATTTTCCCAGTTTTTTTCCGCAGATATCTTCTACGAAAGCAGTTCCCCAGAGAATTGCCCACAGATACCAGATTGCTGCCCAACGCAGATCCGGTGTGATTCCCAGTGCAGTGCTTCCTGTAAATCCCTCGATTGTACCGAAGATCACCGCATTGATGGCTACAAAAGTAGAAAACCATGCAAATGGGATCGGGCTTGCTTTCAGGAATTTACTCAGGGCTACGAAAAGATAGGTAAAGCAGAACAGTAATCCTGTTCCTGCTGCATAATAATTGCCCTGCACCAGATTGACAAAGTTAATAAATAAAGAAAGACCACCTGTAAAGATATTCATAATGGCGGTTGATTTTCCGTCTACATTGTATAAAGAACACATACCGTTGTTGATCAGTACGATTCCTACGAATAAAAGACAAACTCCTAACATAATATTCTCTCCTCTCCTGCTTCTTCAATATATTTTTCTGTTTATATTTCGTAAGTGGAAATACTTTTATTCAACACGCATAACAAGATGAATAAATCCAGCTTATTTTCATATAAAAATCAGAATTTTATACTGACAGGACTGTCATTATATCGTTTGGTAAGTTCTTATAAAAGTTCTCACAAAACTCCATAAATAACAGTCCTGCGAATATCATTTTTATGATCAGATAACCAGATTGTAACTATTCAGAGTTTTTAGAACAGACTGTAAAGCTGTGTCAGCGGAAGCTTCTCTGCCGGTTTGGAAGTGATCTCTTCGCCGTCAACAGTAACCTTATATGTCTCCGGATCTACAGTCAGTTCCGGTGTTCTGTCGTTAAATACCATATCTTTTTTGCTGATATTTCTGCATCCCTTTACAGGTACTACAGTTTTCTCAAGACCGTATTTCTCTTTTACATTCTCATCCATGGCAGCCTGGGATACAAAGGTCAGGCAGGCTTCGTTCTTAGCTTTTCCATGAGCTGCAAACATTGGCTGATAGAGAACCGGCTGTGTAGTCGGAATGGATGCATTTGCATCGCCCATCTTAGATGCAATGATCATACCGCCTTTGATGATAATATCCGGTTTTGCGCCAAAGAATACAGGATTCCAGAGAACGAGGTCTGCGAATTTACCTTCTTCCACAGAGCCCACATACTGGGAAATACCGTGTGTGATCGCCGGGTTGATGGTATATTTGGAGATATAACGTTTTACACGGAAGTTGTCATTGTCATGTCCTGCATCTTCCGGAAGTGCACCTCTCTCATCTTTCATCTTACTTGCTGTCTGCCAGGTACGTGTGATAACCTCACCTACACGTCCCATAGCCTGAGAGTCAGAGCTCATCATACTGAAGATACCCATATCATGAAGAACATCCTCTGCTGCGATTGTCTCAGGACGGATTCGGGAATCTGCAAATGCAACATCTTCCGGAATTCTCTTGTCAAGGTGATGGCAGACCATCAGCATATCCAGATGCTCATCCAGAGTGTTTACTGTATATGGCATTGTTGGGTTTGTGGAGGATGGCAGTACGTTCGGAGCTGCTGCTGCGCGGATGATATCCGGTGCATGTCCACCGCCTGCACCCTCTGTATGATAAGTGTGGATGGTTCTGCCACCGATGGCTGCAAGTGTATCTTCCACACATCCACCTTCATTTAATGTGTCTGTATGGATGGCAACCTGTACGTCATATTCATCTGCCACATTCAGACAGTGATTGATAACTGCAGGTGTTGCGCCCCAGTCCTCATGGATCTTCAGTCCCATAGCTCCAGCCTTAACCTGCTCAATGAGAGGAGCTTCGTCTGAGCAGTTACCTTTTCCAAGGAAACCTAAGTTCATCGGGTATTCCTCGGCTGCCTTTAACATCATTTTTAAGTTCCATGGTCCAGGTGTACAGGTAGTTGCGTTTGTACCGTCTGCAGGGCCTGTACCACCTCCGATCATAGTAGTTACACCACTGTATAATGCACAGTCGATCTGCTGCGGACTGATGAAATGGATATGGGTATCAATTCCACCTGCAGTTACGATCATTCCCTCTCCTGCAAGTGCTTCTGTAGATGCACCCACTGTCATTCCGGGTGTCACACCATCCATGATGTCCGGATTTCCGGCTTTACCGATTCCTGCGATTTTGCCGTCTTTGATACCGATATCTGCTTTTACGATTCCTGTAGAGTCTACGATCAATGCATTGGTAATTACCAGATCCAGATCTCCGTCTTTGCTGCAGGTTTTTACAGACTGTCCCATACCGTCACGGATTGTCTTGCCACCGCCGAACTTTACTTCGTCTCCATAGGTTGTATAATCTTTTTCTACCTCGATCACAAGGCTTGTATCTGCCAGACGTACCTTATCTCCTGTAGTCGGGCCATACATTGCCGCATATTTGCTTCCGGAAATTTTTGTACTCATTATTGTCCCTCCTTACAGAAATCCTTTTAATTTCGCAGTTTCCATGGATGCTGCTTTTGTATCATCAGTTGCCTGGGCGCGGGTAAGGTCATTCAGTCCGAATACTCTCTGTCTGCCGCCCATTTCTGTAAGCTGAACCTCTTTTTCTTCACCCGGCTCAAATCTTACAGATGTTCCTGAAGGAATGTCCAGATGATATCCATAGGCTTTTTCCCTGTCAAAAGAAAGGCATTTATTTACTTCAAAGAAATGAAAATGAGAACCGACCTGAACCGGTCTGTCGCCTTTGTTTGCCACTGTTACTGTCACTGTTTTCTTGCCTTCATTAAGTGTGATCTCACGATCTGCGGCCATAATTTCACCGATCTTCATGCTCATTCTCCTCCTTACTGAATTGGATTATGTACTGTCACAAGCTTGGTTCCATCCGGGAATGTTGCCTCTACCTGGACTTCACCGATCATATCAGCAACACCGTCCATTACGTCATCCTTTGTAAGAATCTTGGTTCCAAGCTGCATCAGCTCTACTACTGTTTTACCATCTCTTGCAAGCTCCAGGAGTTCAGAACTGATATACGCAAGTGCCTCCACGTAATTCAGTTTCAGACCTCTTTCCTTTCTCTCTTTTGCAAGATTTCCTGCCATATGAAGCATTAATTTTTCCTGTTCTTTGGGATTCAGCCTCATGATATTCCTCCTCTCGAATTGTGCGGATTATAATATGCAAAAATCTGTTACTGTTCACTCCGTTCTCAGTAACGTAGCCAAAATTCATTCCAGATTGCCTGCGGCAATGGAATTTTGGCTTGTATGTCTCGGGATTTTGGCGTATTCATGCCAAAACACCTCGCGGGATAGTGGTGTGTGAACAGTAATAAAAATCCTCGCAGTACACAAAAAAGAGCAGGCAATGGGATTCTTTCTCAGACCCCATTGTCTGCTCTTTGTACGAAAATTTTTATATAGGGGATTATAACTTGTGTTTCTTTGATGGTCAAGATGTTTTTTGTGAATTTTTTGTTTTTTACATTACACCAACCATAACACTATCTTCTTTTTGTAACTCGAATTTTATAAAACTTTCGCAAGAAATTCTTTCGTTCTCTTATGTTGTGGCTTTTCAAATACTTCTTCTGGAGAACCGTCTTCTAATATAGCTCCCTGATCAAAAAACAATACCCTGTCACTCACTTCTCTGGCAAATCCCATTTCATGGGTAACTATAAGCATTGTAATTCCCTCTCCTGCCAATTTCTTCATTACATCAAGTACTTCTCCTACCATTTCAGGATCTAATGCTGAAGTTGGTTCATCAAATAAAAGAATTTCAGGATTCATAGCCAGTGCTCTTATAATCGCAACCCTTTGTTTTTGACCTCCGGAAAGCTTTGATGGATAAGACAGTGCTTTCTTCTCCAACCCAATTCTTTTTAACAGTCCTATTGCTTTTTCATCCGCTTCTTCTTTTTTCCATTTTCCTAATCTTACAGGTGCAAGAGTTATATTTTTCAGCACTGTCATGTTTGGAAATAAATTGAAATGCTGAAATACCATTCCTACATTTTCTCGATATTTATCAATATCTTTCCTTTTTTCCAGAATGCGCTCCCCTTCTATAATAATTTCTCCTTCATCTGGTACCTCCAGAAGATTCAGGCATCTCAAAAAAGTAGATTTTCCAGATCCTGAAGGGCCAATAATACAGACACATTCACCTTTTCGTATTTCTATATTAATACCCTTGAGAACCTGCACATTTCCAAAAGATTTTTTCAGATTATGTACACTAATCACTTTGTCTCATTCTCCTTTCCATCTTTTCGAGAAATATAGAGAGTATTTTCACAATCAGATAATACATAATTCCAGCAGTTATCAATGGTATAAACATCTGATAGGTTCTTGATGAAACATAACTAGAAGCTTTGGTAAGATCCATAATACCTACATATCCCAAAATGGAAGTTTCCTTAATCAACTGTATAAATTCATTTCCCATTGCAGGCAGAATATTTTTTAAAGCCTGTGGAATAATAATAAATCTCATTGTATCTTTATATCCAAGTCCCAGAGATCTTCCGGCTTCCTGCTGTCCTTTATCAACTGCCATAATTCCGGCACGTATCACCTCAGACACGTAGGCACCACTGTTAATCCCGAAGCTCACAACTGCTGCCACATATCCCAACCGGCTATGAAAGACAGCAAAATACACGATCATCAATTGTAATACCGAAGGGGTTCCACGAATCACATCTACATATATATGGATAATCCTCGACAATACAGTTTCTTTTTTCTTACGATCGGCATTCAATTTTATCATTGCTGCCATTAATCCAATCACAGTTCCCAAAAGTACTGACATGATTGAAACCAGGAGCGTAACCTGTAGTCCATTCAGGTAATATTTCCAACGGTTATCCTGCAGAAAAATAAATTTGAAAGTTCCAATTATTCCTGTGTTATCTGCTATCTGAACTTGCGTTGTATCATTTTCTCCTGAGAAAAATTTTTCATAAATCTGGTCATATTCTCCATTATCTTTTAACTTTTTCAGTCCCTTATTTACTGTATTTAAAAGTTCTGTATTTCCTTTTTCAATACAATACACTGTATCCTCTTCCGTTCCATCCACTTTCTGATAAACAATATCATCATTCTGTCTGCAGTAAATCTCTGCCATAATAGTATCAATTAAGACAGCATTTACACCTCCGTTTTTCAGTTCCATTACTGCACTTGCAGCGTTTTTAAAGCGGACAACTGTTGCATTTTCAACAACACCATAGTCTGTATTCTCTCCGGATACAATGAAATCACTCTGGGATCCTTCCAAAACTGCTACTCTTTTCCCGGATAATCCAGCAAAATAATACAAAGGTGTTTTCTGACTGCTTACAATACTCTGGGATCCCGTATAATAAACATCCGAAAAATCTACACTTTTTTCCCTTTCTTTTGTTGGTCCTATCGCTGCCGCAATAATTTGAATATTTCCGGTTTCCATAGAACCAACCAAAGAATCAAAGGGCATATCTTTCCATTCCAATTCCAGATTTTCTTCTTGGGCAATTGCTTCCAGAAGTTCATAATCAAAACCCGTGAGATTTCCATCACTGTCCAGATATTCAAACGGTGCATATTCTGCATTCGTTCCGACAGTTATCTTTTCCTTAGCATAGACACTCTGCGTTCTACATGCACATAAGAAAAACAGAGTAAGCATGATGCATGAAAAAATTTTTATTCTCATTTTATCACTCATAGCTGGTCTCCTATAATGTGAGTTTTAGCGTATAAATGTTTCATATGCTTTCATATTCTGTTTATCTGCCCTAGCCGGATCTTTAAAATAGTCAAATTCTGTAATTTCCTGTCCCAGATATCCCTTATATCCATGACGATTGATTGCCTTCAGAAACTCCTCAAGATTATGCGTTCCATCCCCCCAAATCAGATGACCATAAGGATTTCCATCAATAAAATGCATGTGGATAATATCATCTCCAAGTATATCAAACCATTGATCAATTGTTTCACCGGCAACTCCCATTGCTGTGGTATCAATCATCGCTTTCAGATTTGGATGATTTACTTCATCCAGCATTCTTTTTACATCATATACCGTAGTAGCAAGGTTGGATTCCTGCGGACGAAGAGATTCCATTGCCAGTCGGATATTTTTTGTTTTGGCATATTCTGCCAGAACAGACAGCATTTCCCTTGAACGTTTCCAGGCTTCCTCCCTGTCTTCATTCCAATATCCCCATCCTGAATTGATTGCCATTGTTTCTACACCCAATTCTTCACCGGCATCCAGAGCTTTCTTAAAATATGCCATACTTTTTTCAAACTGCTCTTTTTCCTGTGCAGCGAACTGATATTGGTATGTACAATTTTCCGGTGTAATCACCTTCACAGTCAAATCTCTTTCATCAAGAAGTTTTCTGACATGTTTACAGTCAGAATATTCTATATAGCTTAAAAAGAAATGCGGTGTTCCAGGCCATAACTCAATTGTTTTAAATCCGGCTTCTTTTTGTGCATCAAGAAAATATTCCAATGAATAAAATAAATAATGAATATTCATACCTGCCAATTGTTCTCTGTTGATTAATTTCTCCATTTTATCCTCCATGCTTTCTTCTGTTACCTGTTCACAGCTCAATAATACCCATATAATTTCACTTTCCTATTTTTCCAGTTTACTACCCATATATCTATGAAAATCAGGATCTGACGGAATATTCAAATCTATCTTTCTTGCCCGTGATGTCATAACAAACAACATTTGTACAGGCAGAATATATTCCAGAATTGAAAACTCAGGATCGTCTGTAAATTTACAGTTCAGTATATATTTTATATTTTCATCTACCTGTTTGGAATTAATCCCAAATAAACAGTAACCCTGCTTTGTATAATAATCGAACAATTTTTCCATTCGATTTCTTTCATAACCATTAGGTGGAAAAATATATAAAAAGTTAGTTTTTGAAGTGACAGCATTATACATACCATGCATAAATTCTTCTGCCTCATATCCCCTCACCGGAAATCTGCAGGTCTCAGAAAATTTTAATATTCCCTCCAGTAGCAAACTCCTCATTTTATTACCGGAAATAAGTATCATATCTTCATTATCTTTTAGTTTCTCTGATATTTCTGAGCACCAGAGTTTGCTTATCTGCAGAATATTTTTCATATTCTTTATTACAACATCTATTCGCTTTTTATAGTTTTCAGCTTCTTTTTCTGTAATCCTTCCAATGCTTTCGGCAGTATCAATAATCCATATCATCAAAGTCAATACTGTTGCCGTAAAACCTTTGGTTGTTGCACCAGCATCTTCATAACCACATTCAATATATATGTTAGCATCTGCATGTCTGGTAATTTCCGTATCATATTCACCGGTCATTGAAATTGTGACAATGCCGCGCTCTCTAACATCATCCAGTGCCTTTATGACTGCTGCACTGGTTCCCTGTTGTGAAATTCCTGTTACCACTGCGCTTTTTGAAATAAGTTCATAATCCTCTATAAGCATTACTGGGTATACAGGTGTAACCCGTATACCCAGTAATTTCTTTGCAAAATCGGCTACAGCTACTGCTGCATTATAAGAAGATCCTGAACCTGTCAGGTAAATTTCTGATATTTTCTTATCTTTCAGCACTCTGTTGCTGTCCTCAAGAATTTCCTTCTTATTTTCCAATATGTATTGCAGGATATCAGGAGTCTCATATATGTAATCCATTGCATTTCCATGGTACAGCATATATTTTCTCCTCTTTGTCATTCACTCTATATATTATATTTCTAATCCTCGTATGGTTTTCCGTATCCAAAAGCACCATTGAGTGTACATACATGTGCTGCAAATTTAGAAGCTTCTTTTAAAGAAGTACGGATTGCTTCCTGTCTGTCAGTTCCTCTTTTCAGCTGATCAATATAACAATCCATAAAAGAGGTCAGAAAAGAATCTCCGGCACCCATTGTATCTACCACATTGTCAATAAGTGTTGCCGGCTGTGTATAAAACTGTTCACCATCATACATAATGCAGCCTTTAGAACCTCTGGTAAGAGATACCAACTCCGGTCCCAGGGAATGAATAAATTTCAGATGTTCTTTTGCTGCTTCATCATCTCCGTCAAAAGAACAAAATGCATATGTAATGTATGGTGCATATTTTTCATAATATTCTTTGGAAGAGTCATCAGAAAAATCGAAGGAAATTTTTATACCAGCCTCTTTCATAACTTTCAGCTGTGATTCTGTATAGCAATAATTTCCCGTATGCACAAAATCAAATTCTTTCATATATTCAAGGTCAAAACGGTCAAGAATATACGGAGTCTTTCCTCTTACTCCACCTTCATTATAATCCCCAAATATACGGTCTCCATCACGAAGTGTACATTTAGACCATCCGTTTTCTCCTACCAACTGTTTGCACTTTACAGTTTCAATTCCAAGTTCATTTAATACTGAAATTACAAATTCTGCAATGTCATCACTTCCAAAATATCCCATATATGCAGCTCTCTCTACACCAAACATTTTGGAATATGCACACAGATTTACACAGTTCCCGCCTGGATACATCATATGAGAATGTTCATACAGATCAACTACATTATCACCAAATCCCAGTACTTTTGTATTATACTTTACCATTTTTCTTCTCCTTTTTCATCTGGCAGATTCATATCTGCCAGACTTGTTACGAAAGAATATTAATATTCTACAACACCCATGTATCTTCTCATATCAAGAGGATGTCTTCTCTTGTCCTGTAAACCTGTACGATATGCTACTGACATTGCATAGAATACCATTGGGCAGAAGTATTCATTTACGCTTTCGTCAATTGCATCAATTCCAAGTTCCTTAGCATCAATTACTTCATATTTCTTTCCGTATTTTTTCAGGAAAGTAAGTGCTCGTTCATCCATAACTCTGGCTGCACCTGTTCCCATAAGAAGAATGTAGAGATGGTCTTCATCTGTGCATTCGAATGGCCCATGGAAATATTCACCGGAATGCAGATAGCAGCAATCCATCCACTGCATTTCCTGAAGAGAACAGATAGAGAAACCATATGCCTGTGAATAAGAAGCACCAGAGCCCATAATATAAAGGAACGGCTCTTCAAAATATTTCTCAGCAAATACCCATGTACGGTTCTGTACTTTCTTTACTGCTGCACGGACAATACCGTCAGCTTTTTCAAGTCCATCCAGTACAGCTTCATATTTTGTATAAGATGGCTCCTGTAACTTCATCAGTTCATTAAGAACACGCATTACAATTCCCTGCGGTCTTTCTTTTTCATTTGTATCATCTTCCCAGCTATATACGACTGGATTCATATCTTCCTGTGCACAGATAGAATTTGGATTATGTGTCATAGTAATCACTGCTGCACCACGTTCTTTGGCAAGTTTCGCTGCATTTACAGTTTCATTTGTATTACCACCATGAGAGCAAAGAATTACAAGTGCACCCTTTTTCAGAAATTTGGATGGGGATACAATCAACTCTTTTGCTGTAAGCCAATGAGAGTGCATAGTTTCTGATTCTGCATTGATAAAATAGAATCCCGGATAAAGATCCACTAAAGAACCTCCACATGCTGTAAAAAATACATCTTTAATCTGTCCCTGCTCTTCATAGATTTTTTTGATTAATTCTTCTGGTCTGTTCATTTTAATAATCTCCTTTTATTTATATTTTTTATTTTATAGTTTTCTATAATCCTGCTGAAATTGTACAGAATACAATTGCTATAACAGCCATGATCAAAAACATTTTCCAGATAGTTTTCCACCACTGTCCAAATGAAATCTTGCAGATTGCAAGCCCCGCTACTGTTGTTCCTGCTACTGGACTCATAAGGTTTGTCAACTGATTTCCATACTGTAAAGCTGTAACTGCCGCTTCCGGATTTACACCATGAAGGTCACATAAAGGTGCCATGATTGGCATAGATAATGCTGCCAGTCCTGAGGAGGACGGTACTAACAATGTCAGTAAAGACTGAACCACATACATCACTGCCGAGAAAACAACATTATTGGATTTTTCTACCAGTCCACTTAATGCATTTAAAATAGTATCAATAATCATTCCATCCTGCGCAATTACCATGATTCCACTGCAAAAACCAATTACCATAGCTGCAAATGCAATATCCTTTACGCCATTGATAAACTCTTCTGCTATTTCTGTTTCATTCATACCACCAAAGATTCCCATCAGGATTCCCATTCCCAGAAAACACATGGATAATTCATTCATATACCAGCCATTTTTTACAAGTCCTACTACCACTATAACCATTCCGATTACAAAAGTGAGGAGCACCAGCTTCTGACGAATTGTCATTTCCTGATTAAAATCAATATCCGTATTCATTTCTTTTTTCTTGAGCAAATCATCCTGATACGTAATAGACTTTTCAGGATTTTTCTTAATCTTAAATGCTCTCCAGGTTACAAAAGCAATAACCAAAGCCATCATAATCACAAACTGGAGCATTCTAAATACCAGCTGTGGATTTCCCTGAATCCCGGCAATGCCCTGTGCAATCAATACACAAAATGGATTTACTGTAGATGCAGCATAACCAACTGTTGCAGATAAGCAGACTGTCATAAAAGTAGTCATGGAATCATATCCCATTGCAAACATAATTGGCATGATCAATAAATAAAATGGAATCAACTCATCTGACATTCCAAAGGTACTTCCACCCAATCCAAAAAGAACCATTAGAATCGGTATGATCAGAATTTCTTTTGCTCCAAGTTTTTTCACAATCTTCTGAATTCCCATATTCAGTGCATTAGTCTTGGCCATAATCTGAAATACACCGCCGATAATAAAGACAAATGCAAGAACCTCTACCATCTGTTGAATTCCTTTTCCAGGTGCCATAAGTACCTGAGCAATTCCCTGTCTTAAATTTGTTCCATCTTCAAGAACTTTATCTACCGAATGATAAGTTCCTGCTACTGCTACACTTCTTTCTCCTGCAGAAGTTTCCATTACCTTTCGTTCAAACTCACCACTTGGAAGAATCCATGTAAGTATTGCCACTACAATTATCAGGAAAAAAATCAATGTGAGCACATGTGGCATATGAAGTTTGAATTTTTTCTTTTCTTCCATTTTACCTTCCCCTTTTCTTATTGTTTTCTGTCAGATCAGTTTTTTTCTGTCTGACTATTTTCTGTAAAAACGGTTCTTCCGTCCATGATTGTCATTACAACCCTTGCATCCCTGGCATCTACCGGATTAATTTCAAGTAAATTTCTGTCAAACACAGTAATATCTGCCAGTTTCCCTTCTTCTAACGTTCCAAGCACTTCTTCCATACCCAGATTTTTCTGTCCACCGATTGTCCATGCTTTCAGAAGTTCCGGTACAGTAAGAGTATTTTCTGATTGAAATGCTTCAGCACGTCCATCCATGTATCCTCCACAGGAATAATAGATAGATTCCGGTATACTGGTAAGCAGTAACGGTAAATCTGTGGCACCACTTAAATTCATTCCACTGTCTTGCATTTTACGGCGGTTCCAGTAATATTTTCCACGCTCTGTACCTATCGTCTGTTTAATATTATTAATCAGCACATCTGCCGGATCCAGTGACATAATCTGAAAATATAATTCTGCTGTTACCCCAATCCGACCAAGGATTTCCAAATCCTTTGGATCTGTAAACTCCATATCTGTAATTGCATGTCTGTTTTTCAGCTTTCCCTGAACCTTCTTGCATTTCTGATAAATTTCTGTAATTTTTCCTACTGCACCATCTCCCTGTGCATGTAAAGACCATCTGAAATCTTCTGCATCTGCTGCCAGAACGTCTTTTTCAATTTCTTCATATGGAACCGGATCTTTACAGCAGAAATCCTGATTTTCATATGGCTCTTTTAAATCACCCTTATAAGAAGCAATCGTACCATCAGTCATCCGGTTAAAACCACTGAAACGAATCTTATTTCCTGTAAACTGCTCTCTCATTCTGCGGGCATAAACAAGATTCATTCCTTCACCTACAGGCTGTGACATAAAGAAGGTTCTCAGATTAAGATCTTCAGAATCTTCCAGTTCTTTAAGATAATCTGTAAATCCATAGAAGTCATCAAATCCCATTTCCTTTACAGTAGTTACCCCTCTGGAATTCATCATTTTCATATAATCTGAAAATTCCTTTTTAATAAATTCCCGGTCATTCAGATATTCTCTCATGATGCGGTAATAGCTTTCCGGATAACATGTTTCTGCCGAAAACTGATAAATATTTCTGGCTTTCTGATTCATAATACAACAGGAACGATCTGCCGAAAAAATGATCACCGCTTTATTTGGAAATTTCTCTTCCAGCATTTCTTCTCCGTTCTGCCTGTCCCACATCTCCGGATTCCATCCATGCCCCAGTAATGCTCCCTCCGGATGTCTCTTCTGCTCATATTTTCTCAGAATACAGCATCCCTCTTCATTATCTGTCACTTTCGAAAAATCTGCTCCTACATGATAAATTGCATATCCGGTAAAAAATGTATGAGTATCTGTAATTCCCGGCATAACCAGTTCATCCCTGAAATTAAGAACTTCCTGTGCCTGATTCAAAATATCTTTTTCAGGTTTTCCTGCTTTTTTTTCGACAATATGATTTCCACTTAAACACAGATATCCTTCGTAATCTTTCTCATTTATACCGTCAAAAAGATGTTTTGCAATAATCACTTTTGAAAATCTTTTTTTCATTTATCACGTCCTCCTTTCTTGGTTTGTATTATATCATCATATAACGTCATAATACAATATGATCTTTTGGGCAAATCATAACTTTGTGAATTCTTGATATTTTATTCTTTATTTTTTTGTCTATAACACACAAAAAAAGGATTTCCGTTTCTCATTTTCAGAGTATATTTCTGTGCTGAAAACAAGATTTGAAATCCTTCTTTTTATTCAATATAACCTTTCGTGTTTAAACGGTTCTTCACCATCTATTAATATTACATTTTCGTTGTCTATATGGAAATTTTGTAACGTGAACCAGCAATAATTTCATAACTGATATATAAAGGTTCTTCTTTTTCATTATTAATATAGCTTGCCAGAATCATAACAGGTTCTCCTTCATTCATTCTAAGGTATCCTGCCACTGGTTGAGAAACTGTACTGACTTCTACTGTACTTCTCGCTTTTTCAGATTCTTTCATATGATATTCTTTATTGAGAAGACGTGTAAGAGATCCATTTTCCAGCTTTTCCACCTGAAAATCTGGAAGAAAATCGGTTGGAATATAAATATGTTCATAAATAATCGGCAAGTTATCGGCTGACAAAATTCGTTCTATGTGATATATCTTAGTATGTTCAGGTTTAAAAAAATCCTGCTGCCATTCCTGCATTTCCATAATATGACAGGAAATGATATGTGAAGACGGCTTTCTTCCATTTGAACGACACGCTTCAGAAAAACTCATGTTGTTATCATTTTCTATTTTACGATATATTTTGGGTATTTCCACAAAAGTTCCTTTTCCCTGTCTTTTTACAAGAAATCCCTGAGAGCATAACTCTTCAATTGTTCTGCGCACTGTAATCCTGCTGACCTGATAGGCAGCGGATAATTCTCCTTCTGTGGGAATCTGATCTCCCTCCTTATATGTTCCCTTTCGAATCTGATCTTTTATCTCTTTCATTAACTGAGCATATAATGGTAACTGTGATTTTTTATCCAAACTCATTGATGACTCCTTCCATATGCAAACATTATATAATGTTATATTATATCATATTTCTTAGAAAATCGCAAAAAACTGTCAGAAAAAAATCAGAATCCGACATTGTCAGTGAACACGGGAGTTTGACAGTTGAATATAAGAAAAAATGCTTGCAGTCCTTATGGTACCTGCTTTTTTATGTCAAATTTTTTGCTTTATTTTATAGTATTATATAGCATTATTTTCAGAAGTGTGTAGAGGGATTTTCCATGAAAGTAACTACATCAAAATCAAAAAATTCGGAATCCTTTTATATTGCCAAAAGCTATATTAACAATAAGGGAAATGCAAATAAACAAACTTCTTTAAAACCACAGTATGCAAGATATCAGAAATCCGTTTGAGATGCCCAGATAGAACGTGCTGAAAAAATGCTCAGCACCGGTACGATAAAGAAGGAACGTAGGAATCCGAATGATCCTGCTCGATTCATAGGGAAAGTCGCAGCAACTGAAGATGGAGAAACTGCAAAGATCCACAATTATCTGGACACAGAAAAGATCGAACAGGAAGCCTTATATGATGGGATGTATGCAGTAACTACAGACCTCTTAGACGATGACGTAAAAGATATCTTAAAAGTCAGCGAAGGTCGTTGGAATATTATGCCGATATTTTAGAAATGCCGATTTTTGACTTTCTGAAATATTGGATTTATAAGACTTTGTAAATATATCGGCATTTCTCACTATAGAGACGTAATCAGTCATTATTATAGTATTTCATTTGATGAGTATGAGACAATCTATGAGATAAGCGATGTTGATGATGAAGACACGGTATAAACTTAGCGATAGTGACAGTTCCATCTTTAAGGATGATGTGATGTTCAAGTATGCCAATGACGAAGATACTATCAAGCGGCTTTGTGGATTGAAATAAATGCCGATAGTTCATTACTTGTGCCTGACATTGGGTCAGGCATGGAATCTTATAGAAAATTTATCGGCATTTCTAAAATATCGACATATGGGAAATCGAGAAATGTTTCCGTATAATGAAAACTGATTTTGAAACAAAACCATTTTTTCTTCAAGACGATATACGCATAAAAGCCCATTTCCTTATCTGTTTCCTTGCATTAGTGATATATCGTTACCTTGAAAGAGACCTGGAAAATGCCATCAGCTACGAAACGATCTTGGATAAACTAAGAACGATGAAAAGGCCGGGAATAAAATACTATATTCCAAAACAACACAAAAAATCGCCGAACCTCAGTAAAATCAAGAGGTACAGCAATTTTTTTGTTTAGTAACTGTCAAAGACAGGATTATAACTTGTGTTTCTTTGATGGTCAAGATGTTTTTTGTGAACTTTTTGTTTCTTCTTCTATTTCCATTATTCTGCTACAAGTCTGACCAATTTCCCAGATATCTTTGTTTAATTCTCCCCTTGACGATAAGCGCCCCCAAAGGTGTATCATAGTTTTGTGTTAAAGGAGGTAAACTATTATGTTTGAGACATTAGGAGAAAAGGCTGAGGAAAAAGCAATGGTGCAATTCCTTGAACGCTTTACGGACTATCCATTTCTGGTAAAGTTCAAGAATTCCGAATATCCAATCGGAGAGGGAGAACCCACATTTACAGTAAATTTTAAGGAAACAATTCCTCTGGCCGAGCTGCTAAAAAGCACCTCCCTGGCATTAGGCGAGGCTTATATGCGGGGAGATCTGGATATTGAAGGAAATCTTTACGAGGCACTGGATCATTTTCTGGGACAGATGAGCAAATTTTCTACCAATGAATCTGCTCTGAAAAAGATCATGTTCAGTTCTACATCCAAAAAGAATCAGGAAAAGGAAGTCACCAGCCACTATGATATCGGAAATGATTTTTATAAATTATGGTTGGACGAAACCATGAGTTATTCCTGTGGCTACTTCATTCATGACGATGACTCTTTATATCAGGCACAGGTCAATAAAGTAGATTATATTCTGAAAAAATTGCATCTGGAAGAAGGTATGAGTCTTCTTGATATCGGCTGCGGATGGGGTTTTCTGCTGATTGAGGCTGCTAAAAAATACAAAGTACATGGTACAGGAATCACTTTAAGCCACGAACAATATACAGAATTCCAGAAGCGCATCAAAGATCAGGGTCTGGAAGATTATCTTACAGTGGAACTGATGGATTACCGTGATCTGCCGAAACATAACTATCAGTTTGACCGGGTAGTCAGTGTGGGAATGCTGGAACATGTTGGTCGTGACAATTATCAGCTCTTCCTTGACTGTGTAGAGAAAGTTCTGAAACCAGGCGGATTATTCCTGCTTCATTTTATCAGTGCACTGAAAGAACATCCGGGTGATCCATGGATCAAGAAATATATCTTTCCAGGCGGAACTGTTCCCAGTCTGAGAGAAATCCTGAATCATATGGCAGAGGACAATTTCCACACTCTGGACATTGAAAATCTGCGTCTGCATTACAATAAAACTCTGCTCCACTGGGAAAAGAATTTCCGTGAGAATATAGAAAAGGAAAAGACCATGTTTGATGAATCCTTCCTGCGTATGTGGGAACTTTACCTGTCAGCATGTGCTGCAACCTTCCATAACGGAATTATTGATCTGCACCAGATTCTGATGACTAAAGGAATCAATAATGATCTGCCAATGACACGCTGGTATTAAAATAACTGCCTGGATTTTTGTTTTTAAAATCCAGGCAGTATATATATGATATTCCAGTACAGACCAGTAATCCATAGCAAGGGTTCTGAGCTGAATTTCTACCAGTTCCTTCTGTCTGCTCCTCTTCCTTTTTCCTCGGAACCGGCTTCTCACTCTGCTTATCCTGTTTTTTATTCTTTGATTTCTTTTTATTCATGATAGCCTGCACTTTCTGAAAATATTTGTATTTTTTATAATATATCATCTGCAGAGTATTTACATCAAAATCTATGTAATATGCAGGTAAAAGTTACTGGTAAATAAAGCCCGGTATTTACTCACTATTTTAAGTTTTAAGTATCAAGATTTATTCTATTTACAGGATTTTTGCCAGAAATTCTTTCGTTCTCTTATTTTCGAATCCGACGTTTTCAGTGAACAGTAATGAATCATCACAAAATTCATACAAAATGACACAGGATTCCATTGTTTCGCTGCATATCTACATGCTACACTAGATTACATATCTTATGGGCATTTCGCCCGCAAACAGAAGGATTCAGGCCAGAAGGCCGGGAGGTTTTTATAATGATTATTTACGTTGATGCATCCGTGATCCAGACCGGAAACGGAACAAAAGAAAATCCATTCAAAACTATTCAGGAGGCCGCTGCAAAGGCACTTCCGGGAGATGAAGTCATCGTTGCACCGGGATTATACCGTGAAGCTGTTAATCCGATTCACGCTGGAACGGCAGACAAGCGTATCACCTACCGTTCTGCAATAAAAGGACAGGCGCACATTACAGGAAGTGAAGCTGTCAAAGACTGGGAAAATGTAGAAGGCACTGTATGGAAAGCAGTCATTCCGAACGGAATCTTCGGTGATTATAACCCATTTACTACCCTGGTATCCGGAGATTGGTTTATCGCTACATTTATTGCTCATACAGGAGATGTATACCTGAATGAAAAATCCATGTATGAAGTAACCACTCTGGATAAAGTTAAAAATCCACAAAAAAGTACTATCTCATGGGATCCTGATTTCTCTGTATATACATGGTACGCAGAACAGGATGAAGCCAATAATCAGACAATTATTTATGCAAACTTCCATGAAAAAGATCCCAATAAAGAAAATGTTGAGATCAGTGTAAGAAGAAACTGCTTCTATCCGGAAAGTGAAGGAATCGGATATATCACTCTCTCCGGTTTCCGCATCAGTCAGGCTGCTACTCAGTGGGCTCCCCCTACCGCTTATCAGGAGGGAATGGTCGGTCCTCACTGGTCCAAAGGATGGATCATCGAAGACTGTGAAATCTATGAATCCAAATGCAGCGGTATTTCTCTTGGTAAATATCTGCAGCCTGAAAATGATAACAAATGGTTAAAGTGGAAATACAAAGACGGAACTCAGACAGAACGCGACTGCATCTGCCAGGCTTCCTATGAAGGATGGGATAAAGAACACATCGGTTCCCATATTGTGCGCAGATGTGAAATCCATGACTGCGGTCAGACAGGTATTGTAGGACATCTTGGAGGCGTATTCTCTGTTATTGAAGACAACCATATCCACCACATTAATAACAAGCAGAATCTGGCAGGAGCAGAGATTGGCGGTATCAAAATGCATGCTGCTATCGATGTTATTTTCCGCCGCAACCATATCCACAACTGCACCCGTGGTCTGTGGCTTGACTGGCAGGCACAGGGAACCCGCGTTACAGGAAATCTCTTCCATGACAATGCTCTTCCTAATGACTTCGAGGCAGGGGATGACGCTGTCACAAGCGTAGGAGAAGATATCTTCGTTGAGGTTTCCCATGGTCCGACATTAATCGACCACAATATCCTGCTGTCTGACCGTGCACTGAAAATTGCAACCCAGGGTGTTGCCCTTGTACATAACCTGATCTGCGGCGGCTTCGTTTCTGTTGGTATCGGTACAGACAACGGTGCACCTGATATTCCATCTCCGAGATATACTCCATATCACACCAAACACGGAACTCAGGTTGCAGGATTTATGACCATCCTTCATGGAGATGACAGATTCTACAACAACATCTTCGTTCAGAAACCGATCCGTCCTTGTATGCAGGATCTGGCTGATCTTATGGGTAACAATGGAAATATGTGGGATGACTGCAATGTGATCACAGGAACTTTCAAATTTAACGGATATCCAACCTTTGATGAATGGAACAGACAGTTCGAAGGTTACTGCGGAATGGGTTCTGAGACAACAGGCAACTGCTATTATGATCATCTTCCTGTATGGGCATCCGGCAATCTCTATTTCAATGGAGCACGTGCATGGGAAAAAGAAACAGATGCAGTCACAGATACAGAACACACTGTAGATATCTCTGTTGAAGAGAAAGAAGATGGCTGGTATCTGAAGACCAACCTGTATGATATCATCAAAGAAGAAACCGACGGTATCATCTCAACTGAAACACTTGGTATGGCATTCGAACCGGAGCAGAAATACGAAAATCCTGACGGAAGCCCGATTATCTTTAATCAGGATTTCTTTGGAAATCACAGAGATGTCAAAACTGTCGCAGGACCATTTACGGATAAAAAAGCATCTGAGCAGAAGCTCTTTTAACCTGATATCCATATAGTCAATAGCTTTACCATATATAAACCATACATAAAAACAGCTATGAAGAGTACAGATATTTTTATCTGCAGCTCTTGCATAGCTGTTTTCTTATTTTGTCATACTTTTTTATAGCAGTCCTAATAAATAATGCATTTAAGACAGTTCAGCAGAGTGCGAAAGACAAGGAAGATATCTGACGCAGAATTTCACACTCTGATGGGCTGGATTATGATGCATTATTTACTCGGGCTGCTATAGATGCAAGCATTTTTGTAGACTTTCGGATGCACCACAGGCATGTCGGAAAAATATAGCAGGTTGCTGTGATCCAGGCCGTCTGGTCTGCGAAGCAGATGGCTGTGAAGCCAAAAGTTCCTACAAATCCAAGACAGACAACTGTTCTGGCGATCATTTCTGTTACGCCGGAGAAAACGGCTCTGCCTGAATATCCAAGTCCTTGAGTTACCATACGGGCGACATTGAGAATACCAAGACTCCAGTAGAAAAATCCCATACATCTGAGGTATTTGGCAGAGGCATCCAGAACTGCCACCGCACTCTTTCCAACAAACAGCATAGAAAGTGTATGCCCTGCAAAAATCAGTAAAATTCCTACTGCAATACCACAGCGCAGACCTTTTTTTATCCTGTCAGACTGTCCTGCGCCAAGATTCTGGCTACAGAATACAGATGCAGAGGTTGCGATAGCATCGAACGGACACATGGTAAACTGCTTGATCTTCATTGCTGCCGTAAATGCAGATACATAAGTGCTTCCAAGTCCATTATTGGCAGACTGCATGACCATACTTCCGATAGCTGTGATGGAGAACTGAAGTCCCGTAGGCATTCCCATTGCCAGAAGCTCCTTTACTGCATCCCCCCTTTATTGCCCTGTTTTCTTTCTTGAGCCACAGAAGTTTCATTTTGCGGATAATAAAAACAAGGCACAAAATCCCACTGATCGCCTGTGCAGAAATCGTTGCAATAGCAGCTCCGGCACATCCAAGTCTCAGCACTATAATACAGAATAAATCCAGAAAAATGTTCAGAACAGCAGATAACGCCAGAAATATAAACGGTGTCCTGCTGTCTCCCACTGATCGTAAAATACTGGACAGGTAGTTATATAAAATCGTAAAGGGAATCCCCAGGAAAATAATCAGCAGATAGCTGTATGCATTGTCATAAATGTCCTCTGGTACAGATAAAATATGCAAAATCTGAGGACATAAAACACTGCATAATGCTGTCAGGATCACTGCGATTCCTGCACATAATACAGCTCCAGTGACATGCTCCCGCCACTTAAATCTTACAGATTTTGAAATGGGGCTTCCTGCTCGATTGCCCTTCAGGGCAAAGCTAAAACAGGCTATCCCCGCGTGTCCCGCGGTTCTTTTTTATCCGGTTACGGATCTTTTCTGTGCTATTATGCACATTTTTTATATATTCTTTTTCCTTCTTCCAGAATATTGATCGCCGCATTCACATCCCGGTCCATCCGGTTTCCACATTCGCACAGGTATGTCCGTTCTGATAATGCCAGCTCTTTCTTTTTATGCCCGCATACACTGCATATCTTGCTGGATGCAAAATATCTGTCTACTTTTATCAGATATTTTCCACGTTCTTCCAGCTTATATCCAAGCATGGAAAGGAACTGACCGTATCCGTTATCCTGTATCCCTTTTCCGAAATGCAGGCCTCCGGCTATCCCCTTCAGGTTCAGATCCTCCACACATACCGCGTCATATTCTTCTGCAAGGCTGTGACTGAGCTTATGCTGGAAATCCTTCCTCTGGTTCTTTATCTTTTCATGATATAATGCAACCTTTTTCTTCTGTTTCTGATAGTTACGGCTGCCCTTTTCACATCTGGAAAGCTTTCTCTGTTCCCGGGCAAGTTTTTTCTCTGCATTCCGGTAAAACATGGGATATCCGGCCCTTTCACCGGTGGAAAATACACACATCCCATGCATGGCATAATCGATCCCCAGAAATTTTTCCGCCTGTCTTTTCTCCGCTGTTTGGTTTTCACAATCGAACAGCAGGCTGGCAAAATATTTCCCGGACGGTTCCCTGCTCACAGTCACTGATTTCAGCTTCCATCCCTCCGGGATCATACGGTGGAGTTTTATTTTTACCGGCTGCATCTTTGGCAGCTTCAGGAACCTGTCCTGCAGACAGATATTCCCATTTACCATATTCGTTGTATAGGATTTCCGCGAATGTTTTTTTGATTTATAATGCGGAAATCCCACTCCCGGTTCCCGGAAAAATTTCCGGAAAGCCCCTTCCAGATTTAACTGTACATTTGCCAGCGCAAGAGAATCCACTTCTTTCAGCCATGGATATTCTTTTTTATATCCGGCCGGCGTATTTTTCAGCATCTTTTTTTCTTCCTGATAATAACGGATCTTATCCGCAAGCATCCGGTTATAGAGAAAGCGGCTGCAGCCGATTGTTTTCTCTATCTGGGTTATCTGTTCTTTATTTGGATAGATCCTTATTTTTACTGCCCGATTTATCTTTCTCACCCTGACTCTCTATATACTGATGGATTGTTTCAACAGGTACTATATTTCAAGATTTCTTTTGCTCTCTCTGACATCTTATCGTCTAGCATCTTTCTGCTATATTTCATAACCATGATCAGCCAAAAACACTGAATGAAAATTAAAGAGCATATTGTTCTTCTTTTCTATTATAATATATTTATTGTATCAGAACAAGTGTTTTTGTGATTTTTTATGAATTTGAGCAGACATGCTCGAATGTGCAATTCATCCCCTCACCTATAGGACGCCACTGAAAAAGTCTTTATTTTGCATAAAGCAGTACAATATAAAGTGTTTTTATTTGTTTTAATCTACTATATAATGTGTATAAAAATAGTTTTTCAGTAGCGTCCCTATAGAGGTGAGGGAATTCTTGCTACGGTTGTTAAAGATATAATCCCGCATTTTTTCTATTTTCTCTGCGCCAAAATATTTAGCTACAGGAACACCAAACCCTGTACAGCTTCCCATGCAGAATCCCAGTACCAGAAACTGAATACTGCTGCTGGCTCCTACACTTGCCAGCGCTTTTGCGCCAAGGATCTGTCCTACGATCGCAGCGTCAATAATATTATAAGTCTGTTGCAGCAAATTTCCTAATAATAAAGGAAGCGCAAACTGCAGCATCAGTTTCAGCGGATTCCCTTTTATCATAGATGTGGTCATTTCTCTTTACTCCCATTCTCTATATTTCTATAACAATTCCAGCTGATAAAATTATCTGCTTTGCTATTGATTTGATTGAATCTCCATTGAAATACAAATATCAATTTCAACAGAATTCCTTCATTATCATAACATTCCTATTTTTAGTTTCAATAAGAAATTTTGACATATTTTATCTTAAAGCCAAGTGTTTTCATACGTCAGGCGAATATTCGCAATTACATCAGGAGACTACTTGATTCTCCGCCTGCGACGGGTCGCTTCAGCGACATAATTCTTCTAACATAAAAAAGCCCTACAAAACGCCATCCAGGCGCATTGTAGGGCTTTATATATTGACTTAGCCTTTAATACCGGAAGATGCAATACCTTCTACATAATATTTCTGCATGAAGATGAACATGATGATCATCGGGATTGCAGAGATTACCAGTGCTGCCATGATTGCACTATAATGTACAGGCTGTGTTCCGAAGAAGGACTGAACTGCGAGCTGGATCGTACGCTTGTCTTCACCGGTCATAACCAGGAATGGCCACATAAAGTCATTCCAGTGAGCGACGAAATCAAGGATAAATACAGTTGCATATACAGTCTTGGAAATCGGCATAACAATCTTGAAGAAAGTTCCTGCCGGACGACATCCATCAATTGCAGCCGCCTCGATCAGATCATCTGGAATATCACAGAAAAACTGACGGAACATATAGATGGAGAAACATTTTGCTACAAAAGGAATTACCAGTGCTGCAAGTGTATTTACCCAGCCAAGCTGTGACATTTCAATATATAACGGAAGCATGATTGCTTCCATCGGAAGTACCATCAGGGCTACTACCAGATTCATGATCGCGCCTTTTCCTTTGAACTCAAATTTTGCAAGCGCATAACCACACATGGAGTTTACAAGCAGATCAAGAACCAGGATGAGTGCAATGTAAAGCAAGGTGTTCTTAAATACCTGAGGAAGATTCATTCTGGTAAATACTTCTACATAGTTATTAAAAGAAGCCGATACCGGAAAGAATGTTTTCAGGGAGTTCATATTTGCAAAAATCTGAGATTCCGGTTTCAGAGACGCGGAAATCATCCAGATCAGAGGAGAAACAAAGATAATACCTATGACAATATTTCCAAAATAAAACATAAATTTGGAAAAAGCCGCAGAAAATTTCATTGATGATTTTTTCATTTTCCTGTCCTCCTTAATCAGTTGCAGTAGTTACTTTCTTCATTAACAGTGACATTGCCACAACAATAACGAAGAATACAGTTGCGATTGAGCAGGCATAACCAAAGTTACCTTTCTGGAAGCCCTGTGTATAAATGTAATATACCAGAGTTTTGGTGGAGTTCTTTGGTCCGCCCTGTGTCATGATATATGGCTGTGTGAACAGCTTCATTGCCTGGATCATAGTGATCATAATAACATATTTTATAGTTCCTTTCAGTCCCGGAAGTGTGATAAACAGGAACTGATTCCATTTGTTTGCACCATCTACAGATGCTGCCTCATACTGATCTTTCGGAATTCCCTGAAGACCTGCCAGGAAAATCATCATCTGATAACCTGCGCCCTGCCATGCAGACATGAAGATAATGGAGTTCATGGCTGTATGCTCATTGCTCAGGAAATTAATAGGATCCATTCCCAGTGATACCAGCAGAGAATTAATAAGACCAGTGTTTGGATTTGCATTGTAAAGTACTGACCACAGAACAGAGATAACAACCATGGAGGTTAACTGTGGACTAAAATACATTGTTCTGAATATTGCGACTCCGCGGAATTTCTTTGAAACCAGAAGCGCCAGTCCAAGTGCCAGTATACACTGTACAGGTACAACAACTACTGTGAAATATACAGTATTTTTCAGAGCCATCCAGAAGTTTTTATCCTGGAACAGTTTCTGATAGTTTTCAATACCAATCATCTTTATGGCATCCGGTCTCATAATCTGATATTTAAATCCGGAATAGTAAACGGTATAGATCATCGGTACAACCAGAAATGCGATCAGAAGGATAACTGCCGGAGCAGTAAATGCATATGCAGTGATTCTCTCGTCACGTTTTCTGCCTGTCAGCTTCGTCTTAGCCATAATCCTTTCCCCCTTTTAACAAACTTAAAACGGCCGCACCGCAAAAGCGATGCGGCCAGGTTTCTATCCTGATTATTCAGCGTAGTATGTTTCGTAATCTTCTGTGAATGTTTCTGCTACTGTATCAAGTTCAGACTGGATATAATCATCATCAACTTCTCCGTTTGTAGCTGCATCAGAGAGGATATTTGTCATTGCTTCAGCATATGCAGAAGAGAATGTTGCATAGGAAGGTGTTCTTGGACGCGGAACTGCTGTGTTGTTCAGCTGTTCAACCATAAGTGCACGTGCTCCTTCTTTGTAATCAGCCATTGCTTCTTCATCATAAGCAGAGTTACGTGTTGCAGGTTTTGCGATTGCATCTGCATAAGTTGCTACATTTTCGCTGTTCATCAGCCACTGAAGGAATTCGCCTGCTGCATCCGGATTCTCACAGTCCTTGCTTACTGCTGCTGCCCAGTCACCACAAGGAGAAACTGCTGTACCTGTTTCAGATACCGGATAGTATGTTACACCCCAGTCAAAATCTGCATTTGCTTCCAGAGTTGCAACTTCCCATGAACCACCAAGCATTGTTGCACATGCACCGTTTAAGAACTCATCTGTGATCGGCTCAATGTTTGCATATCCTTTTGCAATAAGATCTGCAAGGTAAGAAGTTGTTTTTACTGCTTCTTCGCTGTTTACATATCCGTCAGCTTCCTTACCATCCTCGCTGATGTAGTCTTTTCCTTCAGAGATATACATTGGCTCTAATGCATATGGAAGACCTTCACCATGATCCATGATAATGTGTGTTCCCACATAATTATCTGTTGTACACTTTTCAGCGATCTCTGCCATCTCATCCCATGTGATCGGGTTGTCTAATGTACGGGAATCAAGGTCATCTGTATCAACACCGCACTCTTTGAGGTAATCTTTATTGTAATAGAATGCTACGGAAGATTCTGTTGCTCCGATTGCATATAACTGTCCGTCATAGGTATTCTGGGCAATGGATGAAGGAACAAAATCAGAAAGATCATCCTCTGTAAAATAATCACTCAGCGGAATGCTGATTCCGTTTGCTGCATAGTAGGAAACCTGCGGTCCGTCTACATAGAAGATATCCGGAAGGTCATTGGATGTTACTGCTGTAGCAATCTTGTTATCATATGCGTAGGAATCGGAACGGTCGATTGCTTCACGTGAGACCTGGATATTCGGGTTTGCTTCATTCCACTCTGCAATCTTCTCTGTCCACCATGTCTCTACCTGTTCTCTGTCTGTCGGGCTCCAGATTGTAATGTTTACTACATCACCATCTTTTGCCATTGCCGGTACTGCACTGAACATTGTAGTTGCCGCCATTGTGAGTGCCAGAATTACGCTCATTCTTTTTTTCATGTTTCTTTCCTCCTGATAAAATGTATTGGTTGTTGATGTTACATCTCCTTAATCTCGTTCGGGAAATGTCGTTTTTATGAAACCCGTTCCATGTATTTCCTTTTTTAACCACAGCTATTTTGCTGTGGTTAAAAGCTTTATTGGTCCTTTTGTGGAACCCGTTTCATATGATGGTTTTATCATAATCTCTCTTGCCTTATTTGTCAATATATTTTAACTTAAAAATCCTGTTTTTGCATCAATTCGTATATTTTCACAATATAAGTTATCTGTTTTTATATATTTCTCACAATCATATCTGGGTTTTTTCTTTGCTATATTTATATTAAATTTCCTATATTCCGTTATTTTTTATATGTTTCCAAAAAAAGAGAGAGGGAAAATAGAATTCTCAATTTTCCCCCTCTTCTTTCTATTTATTTTTTCATTTTTATGGAACCGTTACCATTTTTTTACTGCCGGCAGATATATGGCACATTGCTTTAAGCAAATATCGTTACTGTTCACTCCGTTCTCAGTAACTTAGCCAAATATCTGTATTCTGCGGATTTATTTCCAGATGGATTTCATTTCACAGATTTTAACCTGCGCTTCTTTATCACTGTTCAGACAGAAGATTCCCTGGCTGCTGCTATTGTAAAACAGTCTGGTTCCTGCATCTTCTCCATCATTTAAATATACCTCAGTTGTTCTTCCGTCTACAAAAATTTCTGCATTTCTGCATTTCTCCACAGAAGAAACAAACTGTACCTTATCGCTCTTCACACCTGTCATTTTGAAGAATACTTTTCCCCCTTCTGCAGTCAGACTGATGGATTTATCCCCATCCTGACCAAGAAGAATGTTGAAATCTCCTGTTTCTTCAAATGATACAGATGCATAATATCTGTTATCTGAAATGGAGCCGACTTTAATCTCACTGCCTGTGCCTTCATATACTGTATCACCCAGAAGAGTATAAACTTCCTCTACAGGTTTTGTATATACATGTTCATTCTTCACATGGAGCTCTCTTGGCAGAGTCATGCTTCCATAAGCTCCCGGCTCTGTAGCAATATGCTCTCCATAGAAATCACTGATCCAACCGATCAGGATCCTACGGTCTTCATGCTGAAAGCTCTGCGCTGCATAGCAGTTGCTTCCAAAATCCACCCACTGCTGTGTATGGACATCTATTGCATCACCGTTCCAGTCTCCCACATAATATCTGCACTGCTGGAATCTTCCGTATTCATCATAATGGCTCATCCATGCGCCCATAGCTACATATTTATCATCCAATGGGAAAAAGTCCGGACACTCAATGGTTCTGATCTTTGTTTCCTCTGTAATCAGAGGACATCTGTATTTCCAGTTCTCTGCATCTTCAGATTCGTACAGAAGAAATGTTCCTTTTTCATCTATACATGCACCTAATACAATATAATACTTCTTACCGATCTTAATTGCTTTCGGATCGCGGAAATCATAGTTAGTACCTTCCGGTTTCTCCCTGATAATCTCTTTTTCCGGCTCAAAATGGATCATATCACTACTCTTTGTCATTGTCTGATACTGAACAGTGTCCCATCCGTCATCCTGAGGTCCGATATGTCTTGTGAGATAGAAGTATACCTCGTCTCCCATCGGAAGTGCGCTTCCGGAGAAAGCACCACCTTTGATTGCAAGATTATCCAGGATTTCTTCCTGAGGCTCTAACGCAACCGGAAGATGTGTCCAGTGCATCAGATCCTTGCTTGCTGCATGTCCCCAGTACATATTATTCCACTCCTGTCCAAAAGGATTCAGCTGATAGAAAAGGTGATAATAACCCTTAAACCAACAAAGTCCGTTCGGATCATTATTCCAGTTCACAACCGGTGAAAAATGATACTGTTCTCTGTATGGAGTATCTATAAAACGAAGGAACTCTTCTTTATTCATCTCTTTATAATTATCTGTAGTATCCAGCACACAGATTCCATTTTCCATAATGTTTTCACATTCACTTAAATAAGCAAATGTTATTGTGCAGTCCTGTGTTGAGATTTCATATTCTGTATTTCTGCTTACCGGAAATTTGATCCAGTTTCCATAGATATGTTTCAGTTCTTTTGTCTCTGTTGTGCTTTCTTTTACGTTTTTCAGGAGCACACTGCCTTTTTTGCCTTCATCCGGTTTTACAAATAATTCCAGACACTCATAATTTCCTGTGTACATACGTAAATCCCCTTTCTGATATTTGTCATATTTATAGTAATCCTCGTAAATAATAGATATGGTACCCGTTCCATATACATTAAAATAAAAAAGCCCCTGTCTGCAGAGCTTATCATGTATTATGAAGACTTTATGAAATACTATCCGAAACATAATAAAGCATAAGTTATTGATACTTTATATGTGGTACCCGTTCCATTTGTATAAAGTATATGATGTAAATTAGATTTTGTCAATATAGTATTGCTTTTTCCCTAAATTAGACAAAAAAAAGAAGAGATCTTTGTGTATTTTTATTGATACTCAAATCCCTTCTTTTTTATACAACACTCCATAAACGGTCAAATAATAGTCTATATGGCCGTATCTACAGGATAAGTTGTCTGTCCCTGATACAATTCTACAGGGATGATCTGCTTATTCGGTACAGGTCTTCGGTTTTCTATCAGATCAACTACAGAATTAGCACTGAGTTCTGCAAGCATCTTTATATTTTGCCTGATGCTGGTAGCTTCCGGATAAACCAGTCTGGATATATCCGTTCCATCATATGTTACGATTTTTAACTCTTCCGGTATCTTTATTCCTGCTTTCAGTGCCAGATGCATAATATTGAGCACAGGCTGATCAGTTCCAAACACACCATCGATTCCATCAAAAGTTTCCATTACCTTTCTGGCACTTTCCCAGTAATCCTCATGGCCAAACCTGTTCCACTCCAGAATCAGATCTACCACTTCAATTCCTTGTTTTTCCAGAGTTTTTTTCAGTACTGTATGTTTATCATTTGCCACAATATTTGGCGACACACCGAATATATTTAGTACTTTTTTACATTTATTCCGAATCAAAACCTCCGCTGCCAGTCTGCCGCCGGTTACATGATCCGACCCGATCATCGGGATTTCCGGTCCGAAATCTCTGTCAAAGGAGATGATAGCATGTTTTCTTTTCAGATATTTCTCTCCTTCCAGTGTATGAGAGCCGGCAATAATGCCATCTACCATATTTCGATCCAGCATATCCAGAAATTCTTCTTCTCTGTTGCTGACTCCTATAGTACTTGAAATCAGAGTCTTATACCCCACTTCATACAAAGCTGCCTCTGTCTGTCTCACATAACTTGAAAAAAACGGATGATCTACATCCGGCACCAGTATTCCTACAATTCCTGTTTTATTACGAAACAGATTTCTCGCCAATTCATTTGGTGTATACTCTAATTCTTCAATTGCTTTTTCAATTTTCTTTTTTGTATCAGCTGATACATACCCATTTCCGTTTATAACTCTGGAAACGGTTCCCACCCCTACGCCTGCTCTGCGCGCTACATCTCTTATACTCGCCATACTTACTTTTCCTGTTCTGTTATTACTTTTCACAGTCACATAATAGTTACTGTTCATACGCCTATCCTGCGGGGTATTTTGGCATACATACGCCAAAATACCATTACTGCAGGCAATCTGGAATAAATTTTAACAAGACAAGTATAGCACTGCGCATTTGTTCTTACAATTAATAAGTTGCCGAAAAGTGGCCCTTTCTTTCGTCAAACTGGAACATGTTCCAGTTATGTATCCAGGCAGTCCTGCGCAGACTGCCTGTTTTTTCTGACTTTTATGCCATACCATTTACGGTCTTATACTTGTACAACATCTCCGCATGATTCTGCTCCTCAATTTGGATATCAGCCAGCAGCTTACGCACTCCGCTGTCTTCAAACGCAAACACATCATCATTATATGTTCCTGACACTAGCTTCTCTGTACCAATACAGTCTGTTGCAAGAAACGCATCGTGTTGTTTATCTTCCGGTGAACTCATGGCTGTATAGACTGCTTTTGGCTGATAGTCTTTGCCTGATCTGTCATTACAGTTACATTCAGGCACACTTCCGGAAAGAATCATTGACAAAGACTCATAATGCTTCTGTTCTTCCTGCTGGATATTCCGGAAAAGATTTTTAAGCTCCGGGTCTCTGGCCTGTTCTGCGTATTTTCCATACTTTTCCACACAGCTTTTCTCTTGTGTCTGAAGATCTTCGATTACTGAACGTTCCTTTTCTTTTAAAATCATAGTCTGTTGTCTCCTTTTTTAAGAAATACTGTATTTTGTTACATGAAAATAGTATGGATAAAAAATGCTTTTTTATTCTCTGTATCATGACTTATGACAATTTCAGAGAATATTTTGTGTTACTGTTCACATGCCACTGTCCCGCGAGGTGTTTTGGCATGAATATGCCAAAATCCCGAGACATACAAGCCAAAATTCCATTGCCGCAG